>JAFGVN010000094.1 GCA_016937975.1 Clostridia bacterium | reverse complement strand
GCACGTTGGGTTCTGTGAGGGGCAACTAGACTATTTCCCTCACTATGAAAATAGAGAGGGGGAATGTCGAGCGTTGTCTACTCGACGGCTTATGAATACAATTGCTATTATTGAAGATGATTTTAAAATAAGAGAAGAAATTAAAGTGTTTCTTAATAGAAATGGTTATGAAACTCTTTTAATAGATAACTTCCAAAACAGTATTGAAGAAGTTTTAAAGGTGCTTCCAGATCTTTTGCTTCTTGACTTGAATCTGCCATATGTGGATGGACATTTTATATGCAAGGAACTTAGAAAACAATCGGATATACCGATTGTAGTGATAACAAGTCAAAATAGTGATTTAGATGAGTTGATGAGTATTAATTTTGGTGCAGATGATTTTATATCAAAACCTTTTAATCCGCAAATATTATTGGCAAGAATACAAAATATCTTCAGACGCACTCAGGTTATTCAAGACAAAATTATTTATAAGGATGTTTCTTTAAATCTATCAAACAGCACCTTAACTTATAAAGGAGAGGTTGTGGATTTAACTAAAAATGAAATGAAGATTTTACATGTTTTAATGTCTGAACCTGGGATTATTATTTCAAGAGACGATCTGATTGAAGCGCTTTGGCAATCGAACGACTTCATTGATGACAATACATTAACTGTGAATATTAACCGATTAAGAAAAAAACTCACTGGTGCTGGACTAGAGGATTTCTTAATAACAAAACGAGGACAAGGGTATATTGTATGAGTTTAGGTAAATGGTTACTCGATAAAAAGGTTTATTTTATTCTACACTTAGGCTTGATGTTTTTAGTGGTTGTTTTTATGTCAGTATATGGCATGAATGGATCTTCTGTCATTTTTGTTTCTATGATATTTTTGTTGGTTCATATCAGTTATTTAATTTATGAGTATATGAGACGCTATAAATTCTATAAAAGAATTGATGAAGCTTTGGAATCCTTAGATCATAAACACTATGTACATGAACTCATGGAAGAACCTTATTTTTTTGAAGGTATTTTCCTTCAAGAGGTGATTCAAGCTGCAAATAAATCCATGAATGATGTCATAGGAAATTACAAAATTAGAGAACGTGATTATCGAGATTATATTGAAACCTGGGTTCACGAAATTAAAACGCCTATTGCTGCGGGACAACTGATTATTAAGAACAATAAAAGTACAGTGACCAACAGTTTGAAAGAGGAATTTGAACGTATAGAAGGTTATGTAGAACAGGCCCTATATTATGCAAGAGGACATCAATTGGAAAAAGATTATATTATTAAAGATGTTTCTCTTAAAGTACTTACACAAGAAACCTTAAAAAAATATGCCAGTAAACTTATTGCAGCCAAATGTCAAATAGAGATTTTTGAAGAAGATATTCATGTGAAAACCGATGAGAAGTGGATGGCATTTATTATCGGCCAGTTATTAAACAATGCTTTACAATATAAAAAAAGTCCTATGGTTTTAAAATTTGCTATAGAAAAAAGTAAAGATCAAGTGATCTTTAAAATACATGATAATGGTATAGGTATAAAACCAGAAGATCTAACACGTGTTTTTGATAAAGGCTTCACGGGGACCAATGGAAGACAAATTAAACAATCTACAGGGATTGGTCTATATTTGTGTAAGTCTCTTGCCGTTAAAATGGGGTTGATGATATCAATTCAGTCTAAGGAAGAAGTTTTTACTGAAGTATCCATTGTTTTTCCCATTTCATCCATGTACACCTAAGTGACAAAAATGTAAGGTAACTGTAAGTTACATCAATGGCTCCTAATAAAAATAATTGATAAGATTATTTTGAAAGGAGGTCATATGAAATACTTAGTGCGCTTTTTAACAGTTTTGATTCTTTTAGGGTTTTTCTTTGTTGGTCAAGTTTTTGTTCAAGGTTTTCAAAGGTATCAGGCCATTAATCATGAAAATCATTTGATGGATGTTATTGAAACCTATCAATCGAGTCCTAATTATGTGACATTAGATGAAATACCAAAGATGCTGATTCAGTCGACAGTAGCTATCGAAGACAAAAGGTTTTATAATCACATTGGTTTTGACATAAAATCTACAGCTAGAGCATTTGTTATGAATACCATATCCGGTGAGATTGTTTCTGGAGGATCTACGATAACACAACAATTGGCTAAAAACCTTTACTTAACTTTTGAAAAAACTTATGAAAGAAAAGTAACGGAATTATTATTAGCACTTACCCTTGAAGAAAAACTATCTAAAGATGAAATTTTGGAATTGTATTTGAATATCATCAACTACGGTGAAAATCAAATGGGTATTTATAATGCCAGTAAACACTACTTTAATAAACTACCTTCAGAGTTAACAGAGGGTGAGTCTATAATCTTAGCAGGATTACCCCAATCACCAAATTATTACAGTTTAACTGAAAATATTGAAAAAGCTTATAGGAGAGCAGATCAAGTGATTAGTGCTTTAGTCTCTGACCAGGTATTATCATATGAATTAATACCTCTTTACGAAACCATTATTAGACAAGTGAGGACCAATTAATGAAACCTGTTTTAAAAGTAGAACAATTAGAAAAATATTATGGTAGTAAAGGCACGATTACAAAAGCCGTTGATGGTATTAGCTTTGAAATCGTGGAAGGCGAATTCGTAGGCATTATGGGAGCTTCGGGGAGTGGGAAAACAACACTTTTAAATTGCGTCTCAACAATTGATAAGGCTACAAGTGGAAAAATAATCTTAAGAGACCAAGAACTTACAAGTATAAAGTCAAGAAAACTTGCAGCATTTAGAAGAAATGAATTAGGTTTTATTTTTCAAGACTTTAATCTATTGGATACTTTGACGGGTTTTGAAAACATCGCATTGGCATTAACTATATTAAAAGAAAATCCTGTTTCAATTCAAGAAAAAGTAGGAGCAATGGCAAAGCAATTGAATATAGAACACATTTTGGAAAAATTTCCTTTTCAAATGAGTGGTGGTGAAAAACAAAGAGTCGCTTCAGCCCGTGCAATGATAACCAATCCTTCATTAATTTTAGCTGATGAACCTACCGGTGCTTTGGATTCCAAATCTGCAAGACAACTTTTAGAATCATTTCAGCATTTAAATGAGCGTTTGAAGGCAACCATTATGATGGTAACCCATGATGCTTTTACAGCGAGTTATTGTCATCGAATTATTTTTATTAAAGATGGTAAGATTTTTAATGAACTCATAAGAGGTACAAAGCAAAGAAAAGCATTCTTTAATGATATTATGGAGGTATTAACCTTCCTCGGAGGTGACGTAGATGTACTTTAAACTCGCCTTGAATAACATTAAAAAATCTTATAAAGATTATTTGATTTATTTCTTGACCATTACTTTTGGCATTTGCTTGTTTTATTTGTTCAATTCTTTGGAATCACAAAAAGCCATGATGGTTTTAGATCCCTTGAAAGCAGTTGCATTGACCATGTTAAATAAATCCTTGAGTTATGTTTCCTTTTTTATGACTGTTGTCTTAGCTTTTCTTATGGTGTACGCCAATCAATTTTTAATTAAGAGAAGAAAAAAAGAAATTGGCATCTACATGACCTTAGGGATGGAAAGAAGAAAGATCTCTTTCATATTAGTTTTGGAAACCTTAATCATTGGATTTATTTCATTATTTGCGGGTTTAATTCTTGGGATTCTAGGATCACATTTTTTATCTATTATTACAGCAAAAATGTTTGAAGTGGAAATGAAGGAATTCCAATTTATTTTTTCGAAGGTCGCTTTTAACAAGGCCATTATTAATTTCTCAGTCATTTATGGTCTTATGATGATTCTGAACATCTTTAATATCACTAAAGTCAAATTAATAGATTTACTCCTTGCCAGTAAAAAGCAACAGGATTTGAAAATAAAAGGCAAATTCATTTCAATTCTGATTTTCATGGTGAGTTTGATTACCTTGGGTGTAAGTTATGCTTTTATCATTAAAAATGGCATGATGAGTTTTGATAAATATTTTAAATGGTCGATCGTCTTAGGACTTATTGGTACTTTATTGTTTTTTATGTCTCTTTCAGGCATCTTGATGGACATATTCCAAAGCAATAAAAAGTTCTATCTTAGAAATTTAAACATGTTTAGCTTGAGACAAATTAGCAGTAAAGTTAATTCTACTTATATAATGATTTCAATTCTTACAATCTTATTATTAATTGCTTTTGGTACTTTTTCAACAGGTATGGGTATTGTAAGCGTTGTTGAAAATAATCAATCCAAGTCACTTCCTATGGCGATGACATTGTCTCAGTGGGTGGATTCTGATAGTGTACCACTAGATAATAAAATTAATATGGATGAAATTGGTGATTATGTTAAAATGCTGATTTATCCTAGTGATATCCAGTTAAATGAATTATCAAAGCATACGGAATTGTTAGATGAGACACAGGCAGATTTAATAAAGAATTATTCCATAGAAGTGATGGCTGAATCAACCTATAATGCATATGCAAAAATGATGAAATTAGATTTAATTGAATTAAATCATGAATATGTTATGATCACCAATATGGAAGAAATGATGAATATTTATAAAAAGGGACTTTCTGATATTACCTTTAACAATGAAGTTTTATCCCCAAAAAATATGCTGAATATGAGTTTGCAAAATGAGTTTATGGCAGCCAATCCAGGACTTATTATATTACCTGATGAGTTAGTTGAACCGTTGGAACCTTCCCTTGAACTTTATAATTTTAAAACTTTGAATCACTCTATTGATGATGTGAATCGTATGCTAAAACCACACCGCATCAACAGTTATTTTCTCATTCTAATCAAAGATGAGATTGTTGCACAGAATCTTGGTTTAAGAACGATTATCGCTTATGTGGCTATTTACATTGGTTTGGTTTTTATTATGTCTTGTGTAGTAAGTTTGGCTTTGCAGCAATTGACAGAAGCCAGCGACAATATAGAAAGATATCAACTGCTGAGAAAACTTGGAGTAGAAAATAAAATGATCAAGCATTCGTTGCTTGTGCAAATTTCTGTTTATTTCTTTATGCCTTTAAGTTTAGCGATTGTACATTCCATTGTCGGCATTAAGGTATCAAGTAGCGTTGTCAATATATTGGGGCGAATTGATATTTTGTCAAACATGCTTGTAACCTCATTATTTGCTATGTTAATTTACGGCAGTTATTTTATAATTACTTACGTTGCTTCATCATCAATAGTTCTTAAAAACAGATGATTAATTATAAGTAGAGGAGAATAAATAAACTTTTTTCGGAAAGGTTATTGACAAGGCTAATAAATTTCGTTACAATCGATTACAATAACAAAGGCGATGACGAGAAGAGTAAATTGATGATGAAATCAAAGAGAGTCGATGATGGTGGGATATCGACATGGAGTATCAATTGAAGAACCTCTCCGAGCTTCTAACCGAAAGCGTAAGTGATTAGACTTAGACGTAGGCTATGCGTTAAATGGCTAGATATCGACGTGAGTCCGTATTGAATGAGAAGGATCTTATTTAAGATCAAATTGGGTGGTACCGCGAATAACCTTCGTCCCTTTTACAGGAGATGGAGGTTTTTTTATTTTCGCTGAATCATCCTTTTGTTTTAGGGAAAATATGACCTATAAACCTCACAGTATTTATGGACCTCAACATTAGGAGGTAATATGAAATTACAAAGAAGTCATTATTGTGGAAGAATTGAAGAAAAACTCATTGGTACCGAAGTGACCGTTATGGGTTGGGTACAAAGACGTAGAGATTTGGGCGGTGTTATATTTCTTGATTTAAGAGATGCAACAGGTGTTGTACAAATTGTCATTGATCAAGAGAAAGTTTCTCATGAACTCTTTGAGATCAGTGAAAGTCTTAGAAACGAATATGTTGTAGAAATTATGGGTCATGTGGAAAGAAGAGATGAAGATACAATCAACCCTTTACTGGAAACCGGTACTGTAGATATCAGAGTAAAAGAACTATATATTCTTAACAAGGCCAAAACACCTCCTTTCATGATAGATGGCACTGTAGAGGTTAATGAAGAACTTCGTTTGAAGTACCGTTATTTGGATTTAAGAAGATCGGACATGTTAAAAACACTGAAACTAAGACAAAAGGTTATTTCTGTTGTTAGAGAACATATGATTGATCATGATTTCATCGAAGTGGAAACGCCAATCCTGACGAAATCTACGCCAGAAGGTGCTAGGGATTATGTTGTACCAAGTCGAGTTTCAAAGGGTAAGTTCTATGCCTTGCCACAATCACCACAAATCTATAAACAACTGTTAATGGTATCCGGCATTGACCGTTATTTTCAAATTGCTAAATGTTTTAGAGATGAAGATTTAAGGGCAGACCGACAACCTGAATTTACTCAAGTGGATTTGGAAATGAGCTTTGTGAGAGAAGAAGATGTCATTTCTTATTTGGAAACCCTTTTTCAGAAAATCTTTAAGTTGACATTAAATAGAGATGTCTCCTTACCAATGCGTCACATTACTTACCAAGAAGCCATGGATCTTTATGGTAGTGATAAACCTGACTTGAGATTTGAAATGCCAATGATTACGCTGACTGATATTATGGAAAAATGCAGCTTTAAAGTTTTTAGAGATATCGTTGAAAAGGGCGGTATCGTAAAGGGTCTATGTGTAACAGGTGGTAGTCGTTTTACAAGAACTCAAATTGAAGCGCTGACACAAAAAGCAATCCAATTCGGTGGCAAGGGGATGGCGTGGATTCAAATCTTAGAAGACGGTTCTTTACAAAGTGTTTTGACTAAATATTTCTCTGAAATGGATTTAGAGCTTATACAGGAACGATTAAAGGCAAAACCAGGGGATTTAATTATCTTTAGCGCAGATGAAGCTGAAAAGGCTTTGACAATCTTAGGTCAATTAAGACTTGAAGTCGGCGACATCCTTGGTCTAAGAAAATCAGATGATTTTTCATTTGTTGTTGTCAAAGATTTTCCATTATTGGAATGGGCACCAGATGAAAAACGCTTTGTTGCCAAGCATCATCCTTTCACAATGCCTAAGGATGAAGATTTACATTTATTTGACACAGAACCAGGTGCAATAAGAGCACAATCTTATGATATTGTATTAAATGGTGTAGAACTTGGCAGTGGCAGTATACGTATACATGATCGAAAAATGCAAACCAAAGTATTGGAATGGTTGGCATTTTCAGAAGAAGAAGCTAAAAACCGTTTTGGTTTTATGTTAAAAGCCTTTGAATATGGTACACCACCCCATGGTGGATTTGCATTTGGTTTGGACCGTTTAATGATGTTAATGACTGAAAAGCAAAGTATAAGAGAAGTTATTGCTTTTCCTAAGCTGAGAGATGCTTCTTGTGCAATGATGAATGCGCCTTCCGTAATAGATCAAGAACAATTAATGGAACTCGATTTACACGCAACATTTGATGTATACATGCAAAAAAAATTGGAGAAGAAAGTGACAACAGAAACTTTAGATTATGTTGCTAGTCTATCCAGATTAAAAATTGAAGAAGATGAAAAAACTGAATTTTCAAAACAGTTAGAAGATATTATTGCCTTTGCTGACCAATTGACAGAAGTCGAAGTGGACACTTTCGATCCACTTATGTTTATTAGTTCAGAAAGCAACCAATTTAGAGCCGATCAGGTAAAAGAATCACTGTCAGTGGATGAGGTTCTAAAAAATGCACCTGCCAGTTATGAAGCCTTTTTCAAAGTACCTACAAGTGGAGGTGGAAAATAATGAACATTGTATCTATGTCAATTTTAGAATTACATGAAGCTTTCATGAAACGTCAATTAACTTTTGAAGAAATAATTGAAGCGTATTTAAGACATATAAAGCAGCAAGATAAAACAATTGGTGCCTATTTACATGTAGCCAGTGAAGAAGCTTTGGAAAAGGCAAAAGCCATTGATGAAAAATTTCGTAAAGGATTACCTGTGGGTAAACTCGCAGGGGTTCCTGTAGCAATTAAGGATAACATCGTTACAAAGTCAATGCCAACGACTTGTGGTTCTAAAATGCTTGAAAACTATAAGTCGCCATTTGATGCAACAGTAGTTGAAAAAATTGAAGCGGCTGATGGTGTTATTTTAGGAAAATTAAACATGGATGAATTTGCTATGGGTTCTACTACGGAAAACTCATATTATCAAGCAACAAAGAACCCTCACAACTTGAAGAAAGTACCTGGTGGCAGTTCAGGAGGGTCTGCAGCAGCAGTTGCATCTTATCAAGCACCCTTAACGCTAGGTTCTGATACAGGTGGCTCAATTAGACAACCGGCTTCCTTTTGTGGGGTACTGGGTTTGAAGCCTACCTATGGTAGAATATCTCGATACGGTTTAATTGCCTTTGCATCTTCCCTGGATCAGATTGGTCCAATAACGAGAACGACTGAAGATATGGCATATGTTCTAGACATTTTGTTTGGACATGATGAAAGAGATGCAACATCATCAAAGAACACTGTTGAAGATTATAGTACATTTAAAGAGCAACAAACACCTTTGAAAATTGCATTACCAAAAAATTACCTGGAAAAAGGTGTGTCTGATGCTGTTAAAAAACAAGTTTTAAGAACAGCAGAGCAACTCAAAGCATCAGGTGTAGAGATTGATTATATTGATTTAAAAAGTGTTCAATATGGTTTGCCTGCTTATTATATTATTTCCTCTGCTGAAGCATCTTCGAACTTGGCTCGTTTTGATGGTATCCAATATGGTTTTAGACCGGAAGGAGATTTTGATCTCGATGATCTATATAAAGAAGCGCGTTCTCAAGGTTTTGGCAAAGAAGTCAAAAAAAGAATTCTTTTAGGCACTTATGCATTAAGTTCTGGTTATTATGATGCTTATTATAAAAAAGCGCAGCAAGTGAGATCTATGATAAAATCTGACTTTGATCAATTATTTGAAAAATATGATGCCATCTTAACGCCAACTGCACCTACAGTTGCCTATGATATAGGACTGAAAACAGAAGATCCAATTGAAATGTATATGGGGGATATATATACAGTCCCTGTCAACATTGCCGGTTTACCTGCCATATCAGTAAATGCAGGTTATGATGACGATATGATGCCTATTGGTGTGCAGTTTATAGGAAAAGCCTTTGATGAAAAGACTTTGTTAAAATTAAGTTATATAGTAGAAAGGGGTGTTAAAGATGTCGAGTAGTTACGAAATGGTTATTGGACTGGAAGTTCATGTAGAGTTAAAAACAAGATCGAAAATCTTTTGTAGTTGCGATACGACCTTTGGTCAAAAGCCAAACACCCAAACCTGTCCAGTTTGTTTAGGATTACCGGGTTCGCTTCCTGTTCTTAATGAAGAAGTTATTCATTATGGCATTAAAGCAGGTCTTGCAACAGGTTGTAAAATTGCCTTGAAAAGCAAGCAAGATAGGAAAAACTATTTTTATCCAGACTTAGCGAAGGCCTATCAAATTTCACAATATGATCAACCTCTTTGTGAACATGGTAAAATTGTGATCCATCCTGGATATGACAAGACCATTGGTATTACAAGAATTCATTTAGAGGAGGATGCAGGTAAACTTATTCATCACCCTGTAGAAGGGACTTTAATTGATTATAATAGAGCTGGTGTTCCATTAATTGAAATTGTTTCTGAACCAGATATTTCATCAGCACTTGAAGCGAAACTTTATTTGCAGAAATTAAGAGGTATCATACTGTATACAGGTATCAGCGACTGTAAAATGAATGAAGGTTCCTTTAGGGTTGATGTGAACTTGTCTGTGAGAAAAAAAGGTGAAAAGACCCTTGGTACAAGAACAGAAATGAAAAACTTGAATAGTTTCTCTTCCGTAGCAAAAGCAATTGAAAATGAATATTTGAGACAAATTAAAGTTCTAGAAACTGGAGGGACAATCACCCAGGAAACAAGAAAATGGGATCAGGAAAAGAATAAATCCATTGCAATGAGAACAAAAGAAGATGCACATGATTATCGATATTTTCCAGATCCAGATTTATCACCTATTGTATTAAGTGAACAAATGATTGAAGGTGTTCAATTGTCTTTGCCTGAATTGCCTGATACAAAAGTCTTAAGATACATTGACACATATAAGCTGTCAAAAGAAATTGCTGAAATCATTTGTATAGAGCCTGCTCATGCAAATTACTTTGAGGCTACTGTATCTTGTGGTGCAGATCCAGTAGTGACTGCAAACTTAATGACAGGAGAAATTTTTAAACAGCTTGATAAAATTGATGATACTTTACCACCATTTACAAGTGAAGCATTATCAGAACTTGTACAGCTTATCGAAAGAGAATCAATCAACATTTCTATTGGAAAAAAAGTGCTTCAAATGATGTTCTCTGAAGCAACCTTCCCTAAAGAACTTGTTGAAAGGGAACAGCTTTATATGATTAAAGATGAAGTTTATCTTTCTCATTTAGTTGATCAAATCTTGGATGGATCTTCAAAAATCTTAGAGGATTATCAAAGTGGTAAGGCAAAAGCATTACAAGCATTAATAGGACAAGTGATGAAGGAAACAAAAGGATTAGCGGATCCGGGAATTACAGAAATGCTCATAAAACGTAAAATTTCCAAATAAAAGAGATGTCAAACATCTCTTTTTTAATTATCCCTAAATTCCAATGGTTACAGAGGCTAAAGCGAAAATTTAAAAAAATTGGAAACGTTTCCTTGACAGAATATTAATTTTCTGTTACATTTAAACTAGACTTGGAATCGATTCCAAGTTGAAAGGTGTAGTTATGAAATCGATTACTTTAAAAGATGTAGCAAAAAAAGCAGGTGTAGGTGTTGGTACAGCATCACGCGTATTAAATAATCAAGCACATGTTAGCGAAGATAAAAGAGAACGTGTTCTTGAAGCAATTAAAGCGCTGAATTATCAACCTGATGCCATTGCACGGAGTTTAAAGACCAAATCAACTCATAACATTGGTGTTATCTTGAATGATATCACAAATCCTTTTTATTCAGAATTATTCCGTGGACTTGAAACAGAAGCAAAGCATTCAGAGTATTCCATTGTTTTCTTGGATTTGTTTTTACAAGGTGATAATTGGATTGATCCTGTATTAAGCTTTTATAGGAGTAAAGTTGATGGCATTGTATTTGTAGGAAGTACTGTGACTGAAGAAATATTAGAAGCTTGCAATAATTATGATTTACCATTTGTTTATGCTTCAGCCGCACTGGATATTCCGAAAAATTCTGTAGAAGCTGTTTATAGTGTGGATATTAACAATGAATCTGCTGCTTATGATGCAACAAAATCTTTGCTTGAATTAGGGCATAAAGATATAGCATTAATCTTAGGTTCAGAGGATGATAAGAATTCCACATATTTCAGAAAAATTGGGTTTGAGAGAGCAATGTCAGAAAATGGTGTTTTTATTAATGAGGATTGGGTATTATATGGACAGTTTTCATTTGAAAGCGGATATGACGCAATGAAAAAGATTCTTTCAAGCGGAAATATTCCATCTGCAGTATTTGCTATTAGTGATTTGATGGCAATCGGTGCTGCAAAAGCTATTTTCGAAGCAGGTTTAAGAATTCCAGATGATATTTCAGTTATGGGTTTTGACGGAATCCAAAACAGTATCTATTTTTATCCTGAGATTTCAACTGTTAAGCAACCAAGATATGAAATGGGGCTTTTAGCCGCTAGAAAACTGGTACAGTTAATCCAAGGTATTGAAGTAGAAGAAACCCAGACAATTCTTGAACATGAGGTCATTTTAAGAGCGTCAATAAAGAGAATTTAATTCTTTTTATTTGGTAAATTTGGAATCGATTCCAAATTATGTCTGAAACTTAGCAAAGCTAAGTGCAGTAATACATAACAAACTAGGGAGGGAAAAAATGAAGAAATTAGTATCGTTAATCATGATTTTAGCATTAATATTTGCATTTGTTGGATGCAGCAAAGATGATGCAAAAGAAAGTCAAGAAGTAGTTATTTATCAAAATAAGGTTGAGATTCATGACCAATTATCTGCTTTTGCAGAACTTTATACGAAGGAAACTGGTATTAAAGTAACTGTTAAAACATCTGGCGGAGACTCACCTTATGCAGAGAACTTAAAAGCTGAATTCCAATCAGACCGTCAACCTGATATCTTTGTAATTGAAGGTATGGGTGGTTACAACACATGGTCTACAAAATTGGAACCATTTGCTGATCAAGAGTGGATGGACTTAACAGCTTTAGAATTTGTAGTAGATGGAAAAACTTATGGTTTCCCAGTTGCAGTTGAAGCTTGGGGAATGGCATACAACAAAGAGATTTTAGATAAAGCTGGTGTTGATCCTGCTACTTTAACTTCTCAAGACGCTTATAGAGCTGCATTTGAAAAAATTGATTCAATGAAAGAAGAATTAGGTCTAACTTCAGTAGTTGCTATGGCAGCTGGTCCTGATATGACTTGGGTAACTGGTCTTCACAACTTCAATGGTTATTTATCTGCTGGTTTACCTTATGGTGACACAACTGTATTAGATAAATTAAACAATGGCGAAGCAGATTTACAAAGATTAACTGAGTATGCTGACTGGGTTGAATTATTATTCCAATATGCTGATGAAGCCGTTTTATTAACTGGTAACTATGATGCACAAGTTGGACAATTTGGTACTCAAAAAGCTGCTTTTATTCACCAAGGTAACTGGATTGATCCATGGTTAGCAGACAATGGTGTAGATTTTGAAATGGGCTTTGCTCCACATGCATCAGTATATGGCAAACACAATGCAATCTTTATTGGCGCTCCATCATACTATGTATTAAACAATGAAAGTGAAAATTTAGATGCTGCTAAAGATTTCTTAAACTTTATGGCAACAAATGAAGCTGGTCATAACTACATGGTTAACGAAGCAAAAATGGTTCCTGCATTTACAAATGTAACCATTAAACCTGATGCACCATTATCAGCAAATGTTACTGAGTGGGTTGCAAAACCAAATGGTTCTTACACTTGGTTACAAAATGACATGCCTGATGGATTTGGTATGGGTACTTTAGGTCCTATCTATGAAAGTTTCGCAAAAGGCGATATTGATAAGGCTGAGTTTATCAATCAATTAAAAACAAAGATTGAAGCAATTAAGTAATTTAAAATGGGGGACTTGGTTCCCCCTTTGTTTAAGAAAGGTTTGATTATGAGACAATATAAATCCGATCGATTATGGTTTTGGTTATTTCTTGCGCCAGCATTATTTGCCTTTATTCTTGTCGTGATCATTCCGTTTATTATGGGAATATATTATTCACTAACTGACTGGCAAGCGGTAGCTGGTATAAAACCAAATTTTGTAGGTTTAGAAAACTATAAAACCATGTTTACGGATATCGCATTTCAATATTCTTTAATAAGAACATTCTTGTTTACATTTTTAAGTGTTATGTCAATTAACTTTATGGCATTATTATTTGCATTCTTGGTTACAAGGGAAGTAAAAGGCAAGAATTTCTTTAGAGCTGGATTTTTTATTCCGAATTTAATCGGTGGTTTGGTATTAGGTTATATTTGGCAGTTTATATTTAAAAGCGTTGTACCTTCTATAGGAACTCTTTTACACATTCCTGCTTTGGAAGATTTACTTTTACTTGCGGATCCAACATTAGCTTTGTTTGGTTTGATCTTCGCTTTCACATGGCAGTATGCAGGTTATATTATGATGATTTATATTGCCGCATTGTTAAATGTGCCGCAAGAATTATTAGAAGCAGCAGAAATAGACGGTGCAAACTTCTGGCAAAAATTTAGAAGTATTACACTTCCAATGATTGCACAAGCGTTTACGATTACATCGTTTTTAACACTTGTCAATTCTTTTAAGCAATTCGATATTATCATAGCATTAACAAAAGGTGGTCCATCCACGATTTACAATGGAGAAATTGTTAATGCAACTGAATTATTAGCTGTTCATATTTATAATGTTGCATTTAAATACAATGATATGGCACAAGGACAAGCAAGAGCCATTATATTCTTCTTGATGTTATCAGTTATATCCATTGCACAAGTATACTTTAGTAAGAAAAGGGAGGTGGAGATGTAATGACAATGCGTCGTAAATTAATCATGGGCTCGATTACATTACTAACTGTAATTCTATTTGTACTCACGATGTTTCCATTTTTTATTGTAATTATTAACTCTGCCAAGTCTTCTTTGGAAATTATTACAGATCCAATTTCATTTCCAGCGAAATGGTCACAATTATTTTCAAATGTTCAAGAAATTTGGAATAAACCTAGTGTTCGTTATTCTTCAAGTGTCATTTCATCGACAATTATTACATTGGGTTCATTAGCAACGATATCTGTGTTTTCAGCTATGGCGGCATGGGTATTGGTTCGTTCAAAATCAAAAGTTAGTACTTTCATCTTTTTATTGTTCTTAAGTGGTTTGATTATTCCATTTCAAGTGGTCATGTTTCCATTAGTATCTCTATTTAGAACTATCAATGAAATTTTTGGCCTAAAAATGTTAAGAACTTATCATGGTATGATTTTAGCATATATTGGATTTGGTACACCTTTGGCAGTATTTATGTTCCATGGTTTTATAAAATCTATACCAAAAGAATTAGAAGAAGCTGCAACGATTGATGGTTGTTCAAAACCACAAATCTTCTTTTTGGTGATTATGCCAATTTTAAAACCAATATTTGTAACCATCGTGATCTTAAATGCAATCTGGATTTGGAATGACTTTTTGCTTCCGATGCTTATATTGGGTGTAGGTCAGGATATTCAGACAATACCTCTGGCAATTGCGAATTTTGCAGGCAGTTTTGTTAAAAAATGGGACTTAATTATGACGGCTGTTTTGATGGCTGCAATACCGATTATAATAGGTTTTATCCTGTTACAAAAACACATCATTAAAGGTATGGTGTCAGGTTCGATTAAATAGAGAGTTGTTCGCAACTCTCTTTCCAATAGAAGGGGACAGTTATGAAAGACATAGACAATAATATTCTGTTGGTTGAAGAAAGCTTATACGCAACAGCCAATGGATATATCGGAATAAGAGGCAATTTTGAAGAAGGGTATAAAGCAGGTTTTGAAACCATCAAGGGAAGCTTTGTTAATGGATTTTATGATACCCATCAAATAAGATACCCTGAAAGTGCCTATGGTTTTCCTGTTGTAGGGGAAACCATGGTTCAAGTAGCAGATACACAGAAAATTCAAATTGAGTTGGATTCAGAAGTGTTTTCTATGGATAGCGAAAATTATCAAATTATATCTAGAGAATTTGATGTTCATAAAGGCATAACGACACGACAGATAAAATGGACTTCTATCAATGGGAATACATTTTTAATTACATTTACTAGAATGACTCATTTTGTTCATTTGGAATTATTTGTGATTCATTTAACCATCGAATCGGATACTTACAGTGGTCCAGTTCGAATAAAATCTTACATTGATCATAATTTTCAAACACGAAAAGATACAGATGATCCAAGAGTTGCTACTGAACACATTGAACCACTTAAAATACAGAACATAGAGTTTAATGGAGAAATGGGTTTAATAGAATCTCAAACTGTAAACAATCATTTAAAAATGCAAGTAGCCGTTGCTCATGACATTTCAGGTATTTGGGAATCAAAAGATCAAATGTTAGTATTTAACGCCACTATGAATATGGAAAAAAATAGACCAGTGGATGTTACCAAGTTTGTGGTTTTTTCAGATGAAAGAAGAAATCTAGATTATTGTAAATTTGGCAGAAATCAATTGAAACTTCATTTAAGTAAAGGCTATGGAGCCTTACATGATGAACAAAAAAATTATATGAAAAGTTTTTTTGAAAAGTGTGAAATTATCATAGAAGGTGATGATTCTTTAACAAAAGCCATTGCATATAGTCAGTATCAACTGTTGGCTGCTTCAGGCAAAGATGGTGTCTCTCAAGTCGCTGCAAAGGGATTAACTGGTTCAGGCTATGAAGGACATTACTTCTGGGATACGGAAATTTATGTCATACCTTTTCTAACATTAACTCAACCTGAATTAGCAAAACAAATTTTAAAATATAGACATAATATTTTAGAACATGCAAAGGAGCGTAGTTTAACTTTAGGGCATAAGCGTGGTGCTAAAATGCCTTGGAGAACCATTGCAGGATTAGAATGTTCTGCGTATTTTCCTGCTGGTACAGCCCAATATCATATTAATGCAGATGTTGCTTATGCTTATTTACAATATTACTTTATGACACATGATACGGAAATGATGCAGGAATTTGGTTATGAAGTACTCTATGAAACGGCTCTATTATGGCTAGAAGTAGGACATATTCATGGTGATGAATTTTGCATTGATGGCGTGACTGGACCTGATGAATATACTGCAATTGTAAATAATAATTATTACACCAATGCTATGGCTAAATATCATTTATATTGGACAGTAAAATTATATGCACAATATAAAACGGAGAACATGAGCGATAATGCTATTGCTGAGATGAAATGGGCAGCAGAGCATATGCGATTACCTTATGATGAAGAATTGAATATTCATAAACAAGATGAACAATTTTTAAGTAAAGCAAAATGGGATTTTGAGAATACACCTAAAAATAAATATCCTTTGCTTCTGAACTTCCATCCACTTTATATTTATAGGCATCAAGTTTTAAAACAAGCGGATACTGTTTTAGCACACTTCCTTTTAGATGAAGGACATGAAAGTGTTATTAGAGACAGTTATCATTACTATGAAAATATTACAACCCATGACTCTAGTTTGTCACCTTGTGTTTATGGTATGATGGCTTCTCGTATAAAGGAATCAGAAAAAGCATTTCATTATTTTATGAAAAGTGTTTATTTGGACCTCCATAATCTACATGGAAACACTAAAGATGGATTACATATTGCAAATGCTGGTGGCACTTATATGGGCATTGTATTTGGTTTTGGTGGTTTGAGAATTAAACCTGATGGCATATATTTAAATCCACATAGACCAAAAGAATGGAAGTCTTATTCATTTAAATTTGTAAAAGATGACACTGTGGTAAAAGTCAGTGTAGGTGATCTTATTAAAATACAAACAAGCCATGAGATTGTTTTGAGGATCAACCATAAAGTATATGAAATTAGTGATGAAATCGAGGTACCATTGAATGAACATTAAAGCAGTTATTTTTGATATGGATGGTGTAATCACAGAAACATCAGAAATGCATTATGAAGCATGGAGAACATTGGCTGAAAAATTAGGAATACCTTTTTCAAAAGAGGAAAACGAACTCTTGAAAGGCATCTCTAGAAGAGATTCTTTATTGAAAATACTTGAACTTGGTCATCAAGTTGATCGGTATGACGAAATAGCACTAGATGAACTTATGACAGAAAAAAATTGTCACTATCTAACACGGATTGGCCAATATACTAAAGAACAATTGAATCCAGGCATTTATGATTTTATGCTGGCTTTAAAAACGCATCAAATAAAAATTGCTGTGGCTTCTGCATCCAAAAGTGCTCCATTTTTAATAGATGCTTTGGGATTGAGAGATTTAGTGGATTATATAGTTGATCCGACAACAGTTCCAGGGAAACCTGAACCAGACATTTTCTTAAATGCAGCAAACTATTTTAACCTTAAACCCCACGAATGTATTGGCGTTGAAGATGCAAAAGCTGGGGTTGAAGCCATTAAAAAAGCAGGGATGTTTTGTATTGCAATAGGTGATGCAAACATTTTAAAGGAAGCGGATTTAATTCTAGATTCGACAGAATCATTAAGTTTGGATACCTTAAAAAGCCTATAACATTTTTAAATATTTCACTAAAAAGATTGGGACAAGAAATTGTTCCTTTCTTTTGTTTCTGATAAAATGAGAGCAATAAAAGGAAGGAAGAAAGATGAAACTACAAACTTATAAGGATTCATATAAAAAACAATTAAATGGTCCAGAAGACGACTATTGGAAGAACGGGATTATAAAAAACAAGCCTCATTATTTACTGGAACAAGGTTATGCAGTGATAGATGAAAGCATTATATATGAATTTTATTTTGATACAGAGGACCTCATAGAAAATGAAAGACTTTTCCTTAAGCTCCTTTAAGATTATCAAATTCACAAGGTTATTTGTCCGACGTATGCACCACGAAATTTTAATGTTGTACAAAAGTATTTCAAGCATTCTGAAATTATAAGCTATTGCTATGAGGGAGGGTATGATTTTGAAGTCCAAGATTTGAATTTTATTCTGGTAGACG
This sequence comes from Clostridia bacterium, assembly GCA_016937975.1. Lineage (GTDB taxonomy): Bacteria > Bacillota > Clostridia > Peptostreptococcales > Acidaminobacteraceae > JABXKX01. The sequence goes on along the minus strand of JAFGVN010000094.1, from coordinate 24,745 downwards.
ATTCAAATCTTGAGTTGGTGATGGATTATACCTTAAAAACTCTTGGTGGGGATTATGTGGAGACTAAAAACTATTATGCATTTTTGATAAAGCAAAATGGATTGTTTTTAGTCTATAATCAAAATCAAATCATTGGAACGGGAGAAATTCGTTTTGAACCACCCTATGCTTATATCGGTATGACAGTGGATCTTGAAATGAGAGGAAAGGGTTATGGTACATCCATTATTAGAGCAATGAAAAATAAGGTTCTAAGGAAGAATCTTATTCCTTTATGTGGCGTTGATACAAGCAATATACCTTCTATCAAAGCAATTGAAAAAGCTGGTTTTAACAAAACTAATAGTATCCACAAATTTCTAATTTTTTCATAATTCTACTTTTTTGTTTAAATTAAAGCTTCTTATGGTATAGGTTAATAGATGTATTTATTTTACCTAAGAACAAGCTGGCAACAGCATGACAGAATAAGACGGCTGAGCTTTTTTTGAGAGCTAGTTTAAGTGTAGTAACCCAATGAATCATCAAAACGAGTATCACCTGTTACAAAAGCAAAACATGCTTAATGGAAGACTTAATAAATGAAAGTTTTAACAGTATAAATTACGAAATCTGATTTCAAGATTTAAAATCTAATAAAAGCCACAAGCGTGGCTTTTATCATTTTTCACTTTTTGATATGATTAAAACAGGAGGCGCTATGAAATCAAAAAGTTTATCTTGGATGATGTTTATTAACATCCTATTAATTATTGTTGTAACCATATCTTTTATAGGTGGTATGTGGATCTATGATACCCAAGTGCATTCGAAAATTCGTTCAGAGGAGATGATTGCTTCAAAAATGGATTTTTTTGAAGCGGCTTTAAAAGAAACGGTTATGTCTCAGATCAACCATATTGTTTTCAAACAGGACTTAACAGAATCCATACTCAAAAAGAAAATAAAAGAACGAACCTATGAGGCTTATGAGATTGCAAATAATATTTATCAAACTTATAAGTATGAAAAAGATGAGTCTGCTATAAAAACTTTAATTGTAGAAACACTAAGAAACATCCGATTTAATGAGGATAGAGGTTACTATTTCATTGATACAATGTCTGGTGATGTTGTTTTGTATCCTATTTTACCTGAAACAGAGGGTGAAAACTTATGGTTCTTTGAAGATTCTAGAGGGAATTTTCCAGTGCAGTCAGAAATTGACACTGTATTAAATTCAGGTGAAGGATTTGTTGAAGCCTACTGGGTAAAGCCAGAAGAAAATCTAGATTTGGATTTTAAGAAGATTACATTTGTTAAGTACTTTGAACCCTATGACTGGTATTTAGGTTGTGGTGAATATATTGGAGATGTTGAAAATGACATAAAAAACGAAGTGTTAGAATACTTCAATCAGCTAACTTTTGGTGAAGAAAATGAAAATTATATTTTTATTCATGATCTTAATGGTATGGAACTGGCAAACGGTAAATACCCTGAGATGGTAGGGGAGAATTATTATAACTTACAAAATTACGAAGGCACTTATGTCATTAGAGATCAAATTGAACTGGCAAATTCTCCAGAAGAAGGTGGTTTTCTCATTCATGGATGGATAGATAAAAATGAATATATCTATAAAATGACTTATGTACATAAAGTACCAAATTGGAATTGGGTTATTGGTTCAAGTTTAAATTTGACTGAAATACAAAATATCATTAATAAAGAACAAATTAGATTAGATGAAAGGAAAAAAGCTCAGCTTTATAAAATTATTTTTATTGCTGCTTTATCTATAGGATTTAGTTTTTTCATCGTAAGATTTTTAACACATTATATCAGTAAATCGGTTAAAAATGTTCAATCGGAAGTGGATAGTGCAATTGATCAATTAAGGGCAATTGAAACCGATAAAATTCCCTTTGCAGATTTTCATCCGCTGATCGATAAAACAAATGAAATGACACAAACCATTTCGTCTTTAATTCATGTAGATTCTTTGACAGGCTTATACAATAAAAAATTTATATTTAGTAAAATAGAAGAGTTTCATTATGGTAAACGCAGCCAGTCACTTATTTTAATCGATATTGATCATTATGGTCGTATCAGCGAAAAATATGGCTCAGCAATCTCTGATCAAATTTTCAAGCGTGTTGCTCAATTAACTCAACAAGTCATTGATTATGGAGGGTTGACAGCAAGATATGGTGGAAAACAAATTATAATTGTCTTACCGAATACTTCAAAAGAAAAGGCAAAAAACATTGCTGAAGCAATTCGCTTAAGGATTCAAAATCATGAATTTTCTCAGATTCAAGAGAAGGTTACAATAAGTGGTAGTGTGATATTTGATGAATATAAGGATTTAAGTGAAACCATTCAAAAGCTAGAAGGTGTTATGTATAAAGCTAAAAAGTTGGGTCGAAACCAAATTATGAGCAATTGAAAAACAAGCAAAAAAATATTTATGTGACGGAACTTGACAAAGTATTTCCTTTAAGTTATACTTGGCATATGCTAAATTATGAAAGGTGAATTTATGAAAACAAAATTGATTAAACCATTTAAATCCATTATGAATACTTTACCAATGATGATCGGAATTATTTTGTTGTTAGGTTTGGTAAAAGAATACATTACCTTCGATCGAATTGGTGATGCCTTTACGCAAAATGCATTCCTAGATACAGGTATAGGTGCTTTATTAGGTAGTATTTTCGCTGGAAACAGTATGAACAGTTATATTATTGCAAGAGAACTTCAAACTATTGGAATTTCTTTATTTGCAATTACTGCTTTTCTAGTTTCTTGGGTAACAGTTGGCATCTTACAAGCACCACTTGAAGCTGATATTTTTGGAAAACGCTTTGCAATTTTAAGAAATATTTATAGTGGGTTACTCTCAATGGCTGTTGCATTTGTAACGGTGGCAATCTGGAGGTTATTCTAATGGAAAATAAAATGAAAAACAATACACCTCAGATGAACTCAGGTGCTGGCAAGAAAAACAAACAGAATAATAAGAACAGCTTATTCTTTATGATTGGGATGCTTGTGATTTATATCGTTCTATATGCATTAGGTGATGATAAAATTAATGATGCAATAGTATATGTGTATGAAATCTTAAAAGACCTACTACCCATTTTAGTGTTAGTGTATGTTTTCATGGCTGCTATGTCTTTTATGAATGAGAAGAAGCTGAGAAAAACCATTGAAAAAGCACCGAGTTGGTTTAAATACGTGATGATGTCTGTATTGGGAACTTTAAGCCATGGACCAATATATGCTTGGTATCCGTTTTTAAAAGATTTAAATGAGAAAGGTATTTCAAAGGGAAATGCTGCTTCTTTCTTGTATGCAAGAGGCATAAAGCTAACATTATTGCCAATGTTAATCTCATTCTTTGATTTTAAATTTGCAATGATCTTATCTGTAGTGACTTTTATATTTGCTCTTATTCAAGGCATCATGATTGATCTAACCGTAAAAAATTCTTAAGATTTCCTTAAATGATATTAAATAACAAATTATTCCACCAAATGATATTTAACTTTGTTATAATATAGTCATTGGAGGAAAATATGAAGCAATTTAACGAAAAACACAATAATGTAAAAATGATTTTAAAGATTGTAGGTCCTATTACTTTAGTCGTTGGATTATTCCTTTTTGGAAGTGTATTCTTTAGTTTTTTTAACATGTCAGATCCGTTTAATAATAATATTTTTTCTAAAATGCCAAATGCATTCATAGGAATTATATTGTCTGCCATTGGAAGTGCCATGACAAATTTTGCTTATATGGGAACTGTTGCGAAGTACACCGCTGATGAAATGACACCTATCGCATCTCATGTCATTAAGAACATTAAAACATCCCTTGATGAAAAAGATTCTAATGAATGTCCTAAATGTCATATTCAGAATGATTTAGATGCTTCCTTTTGTGATCATTGTGGATATCCATTAAAGAAGCTTATCTGTAGTTGTGGCACTCAGAACGAATCAGATGCGAAATATTGCAAAAAATGTGGAGAGGCTTTATAAACATTATTTTAAACTGGCATTTGCTTTATGGTATGAATCCATAGGTCATTTGTCAGTTTTTTACTTTAATATCATTGGTTAAATCAATGGTATGAAGTATGGAAACATGAGTATTTGTTATTAACTTATCATCATTTGAAAACAGAGTATTACTTTTATACTGTAACACCAAAAATACCCCGATTTGGGGTATTTTTAACTTCCTGTGGAGGTATAGTGAGTCACGCCATATTGCCAGATCAGTAAACAAGGCATAATAAATATAAGAGCAAAAAAAGGACTAATGGCATAAAGTGATTTATCAGATTTTTCAAGAAGAAATAAAATGGGGTAAAAATTTACTAATCCAAAAGGAATAACAAAAGTAAAAAATCTTTTGATAAATTTGCTGTAGATGCCTAAAGGATATTGAGCCATTTCACGTCCACCATCAGTAAAGATATTAACAATTTCCAATCCGTCAACTGTCCAAAAGGATAATGCAGCACCTAAGATAAAGATTCCTATAAATACCGTAATACCACTTAAAACAATCAGCATAAGATATAATATTTTTAAAAATGTCCAATGTATATTTATATGAAGCAGTGCATAGGTGAGTACGACAAGGCTTTGAAAAAATCTACCTAAACGTGTAAATTCAAACTTAGAACCAAGTACTTGGATTACTGTAGATCTGGGTCTAACAAGTAATCGATCAAAGTCACCTGTTCTTACAAGATTGCTAAAGGAATCGAAGCCACGAGCAAGCCCTTCACTTACTGAAAAGGAAATATGAATAATACCATAAATCAAAGCGACTTCTGGTAATGTCCATCCCATAAGATGATCAAATTTCTTAAAAAGTAAAACCATGGATACAAAGATGAGAAAGGGTACAAAAAATTGACCTATGGTTAATAGAATAAAAGCAGTTCGATACTCCATTTGACTCATGAAATGTATTTTTAAGTACTTCAGATAAAGTTTCATTTAACCTCCTTGTACAACTATTTTTTTAAGAGCATGTTTCATCCAATAATTTCCTGAGACGCCTAATAATAAAATCCAGAAGATTTGAACAAAAATACTGATTACTGCTTCCTCATGATGAATGTGTCCCGCATATATTCTAAAAGGAAGATCTCCACTGTATCTGAATGGCAATAAATAAGTAATGGTTTTTAAGGTATCAGGCATTAGAGGTATTGGAATTGTAGCACCACCTAGGAATTCACCAAGAACACGAAAAAGTAAAAAAGATCCAGTTGGAGATAAAGTATAAAATACGGAAATATAAATAATCATCGTCAGTGTGATGATTAAAATCAACCCCAGTACTAAAGTTGTAAGAAATAGTATCAAAGTTGTAAATGAATCAGGTAAAACTAAATTATAAGGTTCCGGCAAAAAGCAGGCAATGAATAGAATGGGTAAAAATCTTAAAACGCCACCAGCAAGACGTTGACCTAAGAGTTTTGCTGACCAGTAAAAGTACATATGGGTAGGACGGACCATTTCATATGCAATTTGACCTGTAGTAATCATATGGAATATTTCATTGTCTCTAAGCCATAGCATGATAAAAAAAAGAAAACTTTGTTGCAACCAAACCGTTTGCACCAGTGCTTTAAAAGAAATGTCTGGTGTAATACTGGAATAAGAATAGAAACCTTTAAAAATCATAATAAAAATGAAACCGAAGAAGAATTGAGTAGCAATGCCTGCCAATGCAGCAATTCGATACTGTAAGTTTCGTAACAAGGACATTTTAAAGAAACTGAGATATGGTTTCATATTTCATACTCCCTATATAAATCAACAATTATCTCTTCCACTGGAGGATCTTCAACGGTAATATCGTGTATTTCCATTAACCCGCTAAGTTGTTGAATAATGGAAGATACTTTAATTTCTTTTATATTCACAGATAAAATGGTTCTGTCAGGTGTTGTTTTCAAGACTTCGGTATAAGGTAAATCAATTTTTGATTGGTATTCATAATGATCCACAATAATTTTCTTATGGGTAATATACTTTTCCTTTAGATGCTCTAAATTGCCATCATAAAGTAATTGTCCCTTACCAATTAAAATTATTCGTGTGGCCAACGCTTCAATATCACTCATGTCATGAGTTGTGAGAATGACTGTCGTTTTTCTTTTCTCATTGATCGCTTTAATAAAATTTCGAACTGCAATTTTTGAAACCGCATCTAAACCAATTGTCGGTTCATCAAGAAAAAGAATTTTAGGGTTGTGTAATAGTGATGCAGCAATTTCACAACGTATTCTTTGTCCTAAACTTAATTGACGTACTGGTGTCTTTAGAATGTCATGAAGGTTAAGTGAATCAGTAAGTAAATTTAAGGTTTCTTCGTAATGCGCATCTGTGATCCGATAGATGTCTTTAATTAACTCAAAGGAGTCAACAACAGGTACATCCCACCACAACTGAGAACGTTGACCAAATACAACCCCAATGTTTTTTACATGTTCAATACGTTCCAGCCAAGGTGTTTTATCTAAAATCTTACAGGTGCCGCTGTCGGGTGTTAAAATACCACTCATAATCTTAATAGTCGTTGATTTTCCAGCACCATTTGGTCCAATATAACCCACTATTTCTCCTTCTTTAATGGAGAAAGAAATATCTTGTAACGCTTGGACCTTTGTGAATTTTTGGAAAAACAAGGATTTTATTGAGGACAGCACGCCAGCTTTTCTTTTTGCAACTTTAAAGGTTTTGTTAATATGGTTTACTTTAATCATTGGCTCCTCCTTTTATTTGCGTAGATTTCAATTATATCCTTTAATATCAATATATCCTATGGTAAAAACAATTTAAAAATGAAATATCAAACAAAGTTTATCATGAATATTCCCATTTCAATTGGGTAACAATTCAAATAGTAAATGGAGGGAGTAATCTATGGATAAAGATATGTTTTATGAAGAAATGATTGAGGATACTCAAAAAAATAGGTTCTTAACTTTTTCATTGGAGAAAGAGCATTTTGGGATAGAGATCTTATATGTAACTGAAATCGTTGGTATTCAGCCAATAACGACGGTTCCTGAAATGCCTGAATTTATCAAAGGTATTATTAACTTAAGAGGAGAAATTATTCCAGTAATGGATGCAAGAATACGATTTAAAAAGCCTACTGTTGAATATACAGACCGGACTTGTATTATTGTGTTAGATGTAAAAGACATTTCTGTGGGTATTATTGTCGATGCTGTTAATGAAGTTTCAAACATTTCAGAGGAAAATATTGTTCCACCACCAATTATTTTTGAAGGTTCAAGAAAATACATTAAAGCGATTGGGAAAAAATCGGATCAAGTCATTTTATTATTAGATTGTAATCATTTATTAAATGATGAAGAAGTAGCAAGTATCATGTCTGTATAAGGAGTAAGTTATGAAATGGTATAAAAACCTAAACATTCGTGTGAAACTGATGTTGGCATTTATAATTATTGCATTTATTGCTGCATTTATTGGTTTAGTGGGTTATTACACTATCAATGATTTAGGTAATGAAAAAATGCAAGGTCTTCAAAATATCATGATGGCTACAGAGGATTTTACTCGAATTAATGCCTTGGAAAATCTAATAATATCACCTAAAATGACAATCGCTGAGCGAGAGATTATAATGGGCGAAATTGAAACCGCTGAACTATCTATGAATAAACATTTGAATTTATACAGTGCACTAAACCTAACCCAAAATGAAAGAACCTTGTTTAATGAAGTAAATAAAAGTATTGATCTTTACATAAAATCCCATGACAGTTTAATTGAAGATGCAAAGTTATTAAATAGTTACAAACTTGAAAATACAAGTGAATTGTTAACTACCTTGAATGCAAGGAAAGCTGATCATTATAAATGGATTTGGTTATTGGATGAAGCTATGATACATGAAACTGAATACACAGGTAATGTCGATGGTACTCAATGTGACTTGGGTAAATGGCTGATTGCTTATAAATCTCAAAATAAAGAAATGATGACTTTAATAGACGAAATAGACCAGTATCACATGAATGTTCATGAAAGTAGCAATGAAATTAATGAAGTTCTAAATTCTGATAGTAATATGAAACTTGAAGAAGCATATGCTATTTATGAAAAAGAGACCTTGCCTAACATGGATGAAGTATTGAACATTTTAGATGAAATGATTGCTTTAGCAAGTAGAAGTGATGTTTTATTTGGTGACATGACATCTATGTCGGTTGATACCAATCAACCTTTATATGAAGAGGCTGCTCTTTTAATATCTAATTTAGTTGAGATGACAAATGACAACGTTAATAATAGTGTGAAAAGTTCAATCCTTATGATTATATCCCTAACAATTGCTGGGGGCTTACTTTCTGTAGCTTTAGGCTTTATCATTTCAAGTATGATAAAAAAACCTATTAGTGTTTTAGCTTCTGGTGTAACATCCGTCGCCAATGGAGATTTAAATGTAGAAATTTCGATAGATACAAGGGATGAAATTGGCAGACTAGGAAATGCTTTCAAAAATATGACTGAAAACATGAATCAAGTGCTTAGCCAAATTAATGGGGCGTCCGATCAAGTGGCTTCGGGGTCTAGACAATTATCAGATTCTTCTATGTCATTGTCCCAAGGTGCAACGGAACAAGCCAGTTCCTTGGAGCAATTAACAGCCTCAGTTGAAGAAATTTCTAAGCAAACTGAAAGTAATGCAGAGAACGCAAATCTTGCTAAGAAGGTATCCAATGAGACCTTTACTTTTGCTCAAAGGGGACAACAGCAAATGAGTGAAATGGTTATAGCGATGGAAGAAATTAATGCATCCTCAACCAATATATCTAAAATTATAAAAGTAATTGATGATATCGCTTTTCAAACCAACATATTAGCTTTGAATGCAGCCGTTGAAGCTGCACGAGCGGGTGTTCATGGAAAAGGTTTCGCAGTCGTTGCTGAAGAAGTAAGAAACTTAGCAGCAAGATCTGCAGAAGCAGCTAAAAGTACAACTGATCTCATAGAAAATTCTGTAAAACAGGTGAATTCAGGTATGATTATTGCTCGAGAGACAGCTACTGCTCTTAAAGAAATCGTTGTAGGTGTAGAAAAAGCTGATAAATTGATGTCTGAAATTTCTAGAGCCTCATATGAGCAAGCCTCTGGTGTTAGTCAAGTAAACCTAGGATTAAATCAAATTGCTGATGTTGTTCAAACAACAAGTGCCACTGCTGAAGAAACTGCAGCTGCAAGTGAAGAATTATCAGGTCAAGCAGACTTGTTGAAAGCACAAGTATCAAAATTTAAACTTAAGGCCTATAAAACTGATGAAATCTATGGCGGTGGCGCATTAAGTTCTGAAGTTTCTTCACTGTTGGATTCTATGAAAGTAAAGAAAAACACAAAATTAATCGCAATGAAAGATGATGAATTTGATCAATATTGAAATTAGGTGCATATGGATATTATTAGTGATAAAGAATTTGAATTATTAGCTGAACTAATTGAGAACTACAGTGGTATTCATCTGAAACTTGAAAAGAAGACTTTGATGACAGGCAGACTCAATGTTTTTCTAAGAGAATTAAATCTGAATAGTTTTATGGATTTTTATAATTATGTAAAAAATGATAAAGAAGGGATTTATCTCAGTAAACTTATTGATCGCATGACCACTAATCATACATTTTTTATGCGTGAGAAACAACATTTTGATTTTTTTAGAGATTCTGTATTACCCTACTTAAAAAGCACTGTAAAAGATCGTGATTTAAGAATATGGTGTGCTGCAAGTTCTAGTGGAGAGGAGCCCTATACCCTTGCGATGATACTGGAAGATGCCTTTGGCAAAGAGATTCCATCTTGGGATAAGAAATTATTGGCAACAGATATTTCCTTTGATGTTCTTGAACAAGCCAAATTAGGTATATACCCAAAAGATAGACTTGTTGATATTCCTAAAATGTGGATGATGAATTATTTTAAGGATATTGGCAATGGAAGTTACCAAGTGATTCACTCGTTAAGAAATCAAGTCATTTACAGAAGACTGAACTTGACGGATCCTACATTTCCTTTTAAAAAGAAGCTACATGTTATCTTTTGTAGAAATGTTATGATCTATTTTGATAATCCTACGAAAGAGAAATTAATCAATCAATTTTATGAAATATTAGTACCAGGTGGATATTTGTTTGTGGGACATTCAGAAAGTATAGACCGAAACAAATCAAAATTTAAATATATTCAACCAGCTGTTTACAGAAAAACCTGATGGAGGTAAAATGCCAATTAAAGTTTTGATTATAGATGACAGTATGGTATTTCGTGAAATTATTTCACGCGGAATATCTAATAGTCCTGAGATTCAAGTTGTTGCAAAAGCAGTTGACGTATATGATGCACGTGATAAGATTCTACAATACGAACCCGACGTTATTACCTGTGATATTGAAATGCCAAAAATGGATGGTATTGAGTTTATTAAAAGACTTATGCCTCAATATCCACTGCCTGTAATTGTTGTGAGTTCTGTTAGTAATCGTGTTTTTGATGCAATGGAGGCTGGTGCTGTTGACTTTGTAACAAAACCAGCTCCTAATGTTGCCCAAAGTGTGGAATCTTTTATTTTTGATCTAATTGATAAGATTAAAGCCGCTTCAAAAGCACGCATCATTCACAATGCAATAAAAACTGAGATTCAAAGCACTAATTTTAAATATACTAAACACGACATTATTGCCATTGGTGCTTCAACAGGTGGGACAGAAGCAATATACAATGTTTTAAAACAATTACCACCTAATATGCCTGGGATTTTAATTGTTCAGCATATTCCACCAAAATTTTCGACTATGTTTGCAGAGCGGTTAAATCTTCAAACACATTTTGAGGTGGCTGAAGCTGAAAATGGCATGGTCGTATTGCCAAATCATGTTTATTTAGCTCCTGGAGATCAACATATGGAAATCAAAAAAAGAGGTGCCCAATATGTTCTTCATGTATTTAAAGGTGATAGAGTAAATGGTCATTGTCCCTCAGTTGATGTATTATTTAATTCTGTTGCCAAAGAGGTTGGCAGTCGAGTCATTGGTATCATTTTAACAGGTATGGGTTACGATGGAGCAAGAGGTCTTTCAAGAATGCATAGAGCTGGTGCTATTACTTATGGACAAGATGAAGCATCTTGTGTTGTATACGGTATGCCAAAGGCTGCATATGAGTTAGGTGGTGTTTCTAAGCAGATTCCTTTAAATTTAATGGGACATCATATTGTAAAATCATTGAGGTGACTATGATTACGATTGGATTAGGCGAATATGCCATTACGGATACTGAAAATGAAGGTATAATAACACATTCACTAGGTTCATGTGTCGCATTAATCTTGTATTGTCCTATTTCCAAATGTACGAGTATGGCACATATTGTTCTGCCAGAACGAGACAAAAAACATGGGTTAATTCAAGATAAAGAAGCTTATTATGCTACGGATTTTGTACCTAAAATGATACATTTTTATCTAGATAAACCTAATTGTGATATTAAAGGGTTAAAAGCCTATGTCATTGGTGGTGCTGTTTCTAAAAATCCAGCTGATGTATTTAAAATAGGTGAAAGAAATGTACAAATCATTGAAAATATATTAAAAGTCCATGGTATAGCTTATGAAAACCATGAAACTTTAGGTAGTTACTCAAGAACAGTAGAAATTCATGTTAATGATGGTACTGTAAAAATTAGAAAACGGAATATGATCATATGAACCGTAGATTTATTGATTATTATTTGATACTAGAAGTACATTATATGGCTTCGAAAGATGTGATCAAAGCTGCATATAAAAAACTTGCTCATAAACATCATCCAGATCGTGGTGGTCATAAAAATCATTTTCACATGATACAGGAAGCATATGAAGTTCTAAGTGATGATGTAAAACGACGTCAATATTTGATGGAGTGGTTAAAAGTTAATGGACAAGTGTCTTTTGATGATCACTTAGAATCGCGTTATTATAAGAGTAGTTTTGAACCCATGAAAAAAGTGTTGATTGATTATTTGGATGCCATTCGTGATGAGCGTTATGAGTCAGCTTATGAAATGCTTTCCCTAGACAATCGTAAGCGTATTTTTCTTAAAGATTTTGTACAGTGGCAGAAGCTTATTAATGAAATTCATAAACTATTAGAATACGATTGTGTCTTGGATAACTTTTATAATGAAAGCATGGAAAAGAAAGCCATTATGAAAGTTAAAGTGAAAGAGTATAATCAGCTTTTGCATCGTGTTGAAACAGATTATTTTTTTAGAGAATTGATTTATGATACCGGGTGGAAAGTTCATCTTAAAAATTTTGATATTAGAAGTACTATAAGAAAGTATAAGAAGATATTAGCCTTAAATAATAAAATGGTTAAACAACTTCCAAAATTAATGATTCAAATGGACGAAAATCATGCAACAAAATTTGTGTCAAAGAAGTATTTTATAAACAATTGCGAGTATGAATGGTTGCGATATACAAGGTATGACCGTTATTTTTCTTTGATAAGTATTCTTGCTGAGGATGACATGCTTTTCAACAAGCTTTCCAATTTACTTTATGATGAAACCAGACAATTGGATACTTACTGTATCTATCGTAGAAATCAGTATTATCTATTATTGCCTGAGACCACGAAAGACAATGGTTTATTAGTAATAAAGAAACTGACTCATACCTTAAGTACTGAAGAAAAAAAAGGTCTTAAATTCAAGATTTCCATGCCGCAAAGTAATTATAAAAATATTAAAGAAATGTTAGATCGTCTGAAGTAAAGATGATCTTTTTACTTATTTGTGGTAATTTAGCTTTTTTTTTAGTAAAATGTAGAAAAGGAGGCATTATGGCTACAATTAAAGATATCGCGAATAAAGCGGGTGTTTCAATAGCTACCGTGTCAAGGGTATTGAATTATGATAATTCTCTTTCCATTACAAGTGAAAAGAGGAAGAAAATATTAGAAATAGCAGAAGGCTTAGAATATGAAACACCACGTAACCGAAATAAAGATTCTAAAAAGAAGAAGAAGCATTTTACCATCGGTATGTTGCATTTTTTAAGTATAGAAACTGAATTGGATGATCCTTATTATATTGCCATTCGTTTGGGTATTGAAAAATTATGTATGGATCAAAATATTCAAGTTATAAAGATTTATAGAGATTCCAATAATTTTAATTCAGATACCTTAAAGCAAGTTGATGGCTTAGTGGTAGTTGGTAAATTCTCAAAGGATGATTTAGCTTTAATTTCAGAAAATTGTCCACATGTAACCTTTGTAGATTCGTCACCATTAGAACATCGCTTTGATAGCGTTGTTATTGATGCAGAAAAAACCGTTATTGAGATTTGTGATTATTTAATTGATCTAGGTTATAAGGAAATTGGATATTTAGGTGGTGAAGAGGTTTTAGAAGAATACAATACCATATTAGGTGAAACCAGAAGAAAAGCCTTTATTGAAAAAATGACCAAAGAGAAACTTTATCATGAAAATTGGATTTACATGGGAAAGTTCTCTAGTGAATCTGGTTATATGATGATGAAAGAAGCAATGGGGAATAAGCTACCTGAGGTTTTTTTCTGTGCCAATGATAATATTGCTCTCGGTGCCATGAAAGCGGTTTATGAAGCTAAATTACGTATTCCAGAAGATATCTCATTAATTGGTTTTAATGACATTCCAACTACCAAATACACAACACCACCTTTGACAACGGTTAAGATCTATTCAGAATTTATGGGTGAATGTGCCGTAGAACTACTTTTGGAGCAAATTAATGGTAGGAAAATACCAAAGAAGTTAACAATTCCTACGAAAATCATTAAAAGAGAAAGTTTAAAGAAATCAGAATAAGTTGATTTCTTTTTTTACTATTATTTTACTAAATTATATTGATCTCAACAGAGAATCTAGGATTTTCAGAACCCAAAAGCCGGTATTTGTCAATATTCCTACTTGATTTATCAAAGTAAACGTTTTCATATCCAATATTTTAGTAAAATAAATTGATTTATTTTACTAAAAGAAATTGACTTTTTACTAAAATGTAATATATAATTCTAATTGTAAGATATTATTATTTCTAGGAGGGACTCAATGAAAAAGTTTTTAGTAGGTATTTTAGTATTTATGATGTTGTTTTCATTAGTAGGTTGTAATGATAAAAATGACTCAGAAAGTACAATGGATGTAAACGAGAATGGCAAGATTACTATTTGGGCATGGGATCCAAACTTTAATATTGCTATTATGGAAGAAGCAAAAGCACGTTTTGAAAAAGAATATCCTAATGTTGAAATTGAAATTGTAGATTATGCAAAAGCTGATTTGGAGCAAAAGTTACATACCAATCTAGCATCAGGAACAACAAATGGTTTGCCTGATATTGTATTAATTGAAGATTATAATGCACAAATGTATTTACAATCATATCCTGGCAGTTTTGCTGATTTAACAGGACAAATTGATCATAAAGACTTTGTAGACTATAAAACAGAATTAATGACATTAGATGGTAAAGTTTATGGTGTACCATTTGACTCAGGTGTTGCAGGTTTCTACTATAGAACGGATATTTTAGAAGCAGCAGGTTATTCTGCAAGTGATTTAGCTGATATTACATGGGATGATTTTATTAAAATCGCTCAAGATGTTAAGGATAAAACTGGTACTGCAATGCTTGCATTCGATCCAAATGATGGTGGATTAATGAGAATCATGATGCAATCAGCTGGTGCTTGGTATTTTGATGAAGAAGGTAATCCTAATTTAGCAAATAATCCAGCTTTAGAGGATGCAGTAAGAGTATATAAAGAAATTGCTGGTTCAAATTTCATCAAACCAACTAGTGGTTGGGGAGAATGGGTTGGTGCATTTAACTCAGGAGATACTGCTTCTGTCATTACAGGTGTTTGGATTACAGGTTCAGTAAAAGCTGAAGCTTCACAATCTGGCTTATGGGCTGTTGCTCCTGTTCCTAGATTAAATGTAGCAAATTCCAAAAATGCTTCAAATTTAGGTGGATCTAGTTGGTACGTTTTAAATAGTTCTAAAGAGAAAGGTACTGCTATTGAATTCTTAAAAACTACCTATGCAAAAGATGTTGATTTTTATCAAAATATTTTAGTTGATCGTGGTGCAGTAGGTTCATATATACCATCACAATCTGGTTCTGCCTATGTTGCTGAAGATCCATTCTTCAATGGTCAAAAGGTATATGCTGATTTCTCAAAATGGATGTCAGAAATTCCTGCAATCAACTATGGTACTTATACTTATGAAGCAGACGCTGCAATCTTTGGACAAATGGGTGAAGTTTATAGTGGTGGTAATATTAAAGATGCTTTAAAGAAAGCAGAAGATCAGTTAAAGTCACAAATACAATAATTAAATAACGGGGCGTTGCCCCGTTTTTACTTCAAAAGTAAGACTAGAAGGGTGTTATATGAACAAGAATCAAAAAGCAAAGAGTTTAGAAAAGGCATATGAAAAGCATAGCTGGGGGTTTATTGGGATTGCAGTAATTATGGTCTTGATTTTCAATGTATACCCAATTATTAACTCTCTGGTTTTATCCACGATGTCTGGTAAAGGTGTTGTGATGCACTTTAATGGACTTGGAAACATCAGAAGATTATTTGATGATACTGTTTTTCAAACGGCTTTGAAGAATACCTTTACATTTTTTATTATTCAAGTACCAATCATGATATTTTTGGCTTTGATCATTGCAGCTTTTCTTAATGAAAGCACTTTGAAATTCAGATCATGGTTTAGGACTGCAATATTTTTACCATGTGTGACATCATTAGTAGCTTATTCTGTTCTCTTTAAAAGTATGTTTTCCTTTGATGGCATTATAAATACAACGCTATTAAATCTTCACATAATCCAACAACCTATTCCGTGGTTATTAGATCCGTTTTGGGCCAAGGTTACGATTATTCTCGCAATTACATGGCGTTGGACAGGCTACAATATGATCTTTTATCTCGCTGCACTTCAAAACATCGATTCATCTATTTATGAAGCTGCAAGGATTGATGGCGCTTCCAAGTCAAAACAATTCATGAAAATTACAATTCCAATGCTTAAGCCTGTAATATTGTTTACAACAATTATGTCGACTATTGGAACTTTGCAATTGTTTGATGAAGTTGTCAACTTAACTGGTGGAGGACCATCAGATTCAACACTTACTTTATCTCAATATATCTATAATTTATCCTTTAAATTTACACCTAATTTTGGATATGCAGCAACGATCTCTTATGTAATCGTTTTTATTGTGGCAATATTGGCATGGCTACAATTTAAAGTTGGAGGTGAAAGAAATGCGTAAACTGTCAGAAGCCTTGAAATACATTTTTTTAATAATCATATCCTTTATTTCGATATTTCCATTTGTCTGGATGATCATTGGAGCTACAAATACATCAACGGATATTACAAAAGGGAAGCTTTTATTTGGAAATCAATTTGTAAGGAACTTCAAAGTACTTGTTGAAACCGTTGATTTACCTCAGATACTTTTTAATTCTGCTAAAATAGCTGTTTTTACAACTTTAATTTCATTATTAATTGCCTCATTAGCAGGTTATGGCTTCGAACTTTATAAAAGTAAATTTAAAGAAAAAATATATGCTTTTATGCTTTTAACCATGATGGTACCTTTTGCCGCTTTAATGATTCCTTTATTTCGTTTATTTGCAAATGCAAATATGCTAGATTCTCATATTGCTGTCATTATTCCTTCTGTTGCTTCAATTTTTATTATTTTCTTTTTTAGACAAAATACAAAATCCTTTCCCTTGGAGCTTGTTCAAGCAGCTCGTGTAGATGGTTTAAATGAATTTCAAATCTTTTTTTACATCTATATGCCAACGATGAAATCCACTTATGCGGCTGCTTCAATTATTGTATTTATGACAGCTTGGAATAATTTCTTGTGGCCATTGATTATCTTACAAAGTCAGTCCAAGAAGACAATAACCTTGGTAATTTCTTCTTTGTCATCAGCATATTTTCCTGACTTTGGAGTTATAATGGTTGCCATTATCATCGCAACATTGCCTACGATTTTAATTTTCTTTTTAATGCAAAAGAGATTTGTAGAAGGCATGTTAGGTTCTATCAAATAACAAGGAGTATTTTATGAAAAAACTAATTCGACTTAACAATGACTGGTTATACAATTCTGAATTTAATGATCAAATGATCAGTCAACCTAATCTAGAGGCATTTCATCTTATACAATTGCCCCATACAAACATCGAACTGCCATATAATTATTTTGATGAGAATGTTTATCAATTTATTTCTTGCTATATCAAAACCTTTACAGTAGAAGAGGAATTTAAAAGAATTACAATTTACTTTGATGGGGTAATGGTTAAGGCAGAAGTTTATGTCAATGGACATTTTATTGGAGAACATCTTGGTGGCTATACACCATTTGAATTCGATTTTACAGAAGTTTTTGTAAAAGGTGAAAATACTGTTGTTGTCAAAGTGGACTCAAGAGAACTAGAAGATATACCACCTTTTGGTGGACAAATAGATTATTTAACTTATGGTGGTATTTATCGTGAAGTGAGTCTAAATCTCTATGATATTATTTATATGGATCAAGTTAAAGTAGAAACTTTAGAGGCTTTAGCTGTTGAAAAGTCATTGAAAATTGATTTTAACCTTGAAGGAAAAGCCAATCTGCAAGATATCGTTTTAAAGGGCAATCTGCTGGATCAAAATCAAAATGAAATAATACGCTTTGAAAAAGAATTATCACAGGAAAAAAAGCAAAGTGTAATCCTTAGTGGTATACAAGCTGAGTTATGGTCTGTTGATTCACCCGTTTTGTATACCCTCGAGTTAAAATTGCAATCCGGTGACCAAATTGATACATTTAGAACAAAAATTGGCTTTAGAACAGCTGAATTTAAGCCAGATGGATTTTATTTGAATCAAGAAAAATTACAGCTTATTGGTTTAAATAGGCATCAATCTTTTCCATATGTTGGTTATGCGATGCCCTGGAGAGCTCAGAAAAAGGATGCTGATATTCTAAAGAATGAACTACATGTCAATATAGTTCGAACATCTCATTATCCTCAATCAAAAGCATTCTTGGAACGCTGTGATGAAATTGGTCTATTGGTTTTTGAAGAATTACCAGGATGGCAACATGTTGGAGATGATGCTTGGCAGAAACAAGGTGAAGTACAACTTAAAGAAATGATTCAAAGAGATTGGAATCATCCATCCATTGTAATTTGGGGTGTACGTATAAATGAATCACAAGATTATCATGATTTTTATACGAGAACCAATCTTCTCGTTAAAAATTTAGATGCTACGAGAGCAACTGGTGGCGTTAGATACATTGATAACAGTGAATTGTTGGAAGATGTTTATACCATGAATGATTTTGTTCATGATGGCGGTACAATAGCATTAAGAGATCCCAAAGACGTTACGGGTTTAGAAGCAAATGTTCCTTATTTGGTAACGGAATATAATGGGCACATGTATCCTACTAAACGTTTTGATCAAGAAGAGCGACAAATTGAACATGTGTTGAGACATTTGAGAGTTCAAAATGAAGCCTTTAAAAATCCTTACATCTCTGGAGCTATTGGGTGGTGTATGTTTGATTATAATACCCATAAGGATTTTGGTTCAGGTGATCGGATTTGCTATCATGGTGTTATGGATATGTTTAGAATCCCTAAATTTGCTTCCGATGTTTACAGCACACAAATTTCTCCTTATATTAAGCCGATTTTAAAGCCAGTCACATTTTGGGCGAGGGGAGAGAGAAGCATTGGGGGAGTGTTGCCATTACTGATTTTAACAAATTGTGATTATGTGACATTAACATTTGGTAAAATGAAAACTTTTAAAATCTATCCAACCCAACAATTTGACGCTTTACCATATAAACCTATCCTAGTAGATGAAAGTGTCGTTACACCTGAAGATATTGGTAGTTGGGGCATGATGTGGGAAGATGGTCTTATAAAAGGTTTCGTAGATGATCAAGAGGTTATACAAACACTACTTTCTTCAAATCCTTTATTCTCTCATTTGGATGTTAAAATAGATGATGAAGAATTAAGTGCTGATGAAAAGGATGTTACACGTGTTGTCATTAAGGCTTTAGATCAACATCAACAACTGATGCCTTTCTTTGATTGTCCTATTCAAGTTGAAATTGATGGACCAGGAAGAATTATTGGTCCAAAGCTTTTAAATCTAAAAGGTGGCGCTGTTGGTTTATGGATTGAAACAAAAAACCAAACAGGTAAAATAACTTTTACTGTAGATTTGAATGGAGAAAAAATAAGTAAATACATCCATGTAAAATAAAGATACTTAGGTATCTTTTATTTTACATAAAATCAGTTTCAATATGTGATTTACATATGTATACTCGGGTAATAATGATAAGAGGTGTTCCTATGAAAAAGACATTAATGATCATTATGATTATCATTTTAATATTTCCAACAGTTTCTTATGGGACTGAGGATTTGTTTACTGAACATGGTTCTATTATGTTAATTATAGATCCTGATACAGGTATAATAAGCTTTGCCAATAAGGCTGCAATAGAGTTTTACAGGTATGGTGAAACACTTATAGGCATGAATATATCAGATATAAATACTTTAACATCTGAGGAAGTAAACACCGAAATGGCTATGGCAGAACATGAAATGAGAAATTATTTTTTGTTTCGCCATAAGATCGGTGATGGCACAATAAAAGACGTTGAAGTGTATTCGTATCCCATCATTTATAAGAATCACGATATGCTTTTTAGTATTATTTTTGATGTAACCGAAAAAATAAGCGCATTAAACGAATTAGAAGATGTTTACAATAAGCAGAAAAGTCTTTTATTACGCATCGTGTTTGTGTCAATCATGATTATTTTTGTCATTTCATTTTTACTACTGACTTTAAAAAAGCAAAATAAAAGTTTGCATCATATTGCAACCTATGATGCTTTGACAGGTGTTTACAATAGAAGATCACTAAGAAATATTTATGATAAATTAAATCATAAATCCAGTATGCCATTAGGTGTATTTATGATTGATGTTAATAACTTAAAATTTGTAAATGATGTTTTTGGTCATATTTATGGTGATGAAATTATTATTGCTGTAGCTCGCATGCTTGAACAAATGGATTATGAAAAATATGTTTCTAGAGTATCTGGTGATGAATTTGTTATGATTATACCGAATTGTACTTCTGAATGTTCTCTTAAAATAGAAAGCTCAATAAAAAATCACTTGATCACGATAAAAGGTTTACATTATAATGCGTCTGTTGGTTCCATATTGGTTACTGAAGAAATGAGTTTTGAAGATGCATTTTCAAAAGCAGAGAGTATCATGTATAATGATAAGTCCTTTAATAAGCATAACAATAATCATCGCATTTTAAACGAAATGAAATTACATCTTTATAGAAATCAACCTGGTTTACAAAAAAGAGAAAAAATACTTAAAGATATGATTATGTTTTGTAGTGATTATATGCCAATGCCTGAGGATCATTTAAATCTTTTGAAAGAGGCTGCAATTTATCAAGATATTGGCAATTTTGTTGTAAATCATGATGATTTAGAATTGCATATAGAAAAGAGTTATTATATTTTAAGTACATTACATCCCTTAAAACAATTATCTACTATTTGCTATCATCATCACGAATGTTATGATGGTAGTGGATATCCTAAGGGTCTTGAAGGCAAGGATATTCCTCATACAGTGAGGATATTGATCTTTGTAAACACAATATATCAAGGTATCGAAAAATTTAAAACGCCAGTTGAAGTTATTAAATATTTGAAAGAACAATCAAATCACATCATTGATCCTGATTTATACAATGCATTGGATATAGATTTATTTGAAGATTTTTTAGAGAAAGTCATGGGAAAATATTATGGAAAAGTTAACGCTAGATCACAAGAAAATAATTGAAAACAAACTCAAAGCATATAAAAAAATTCAATCTGAACTTAATTTTACTAATTTATTTGCATGGAGAGACAAATATGACTTCCATTTCATACAATTCAATGATACGATACTCATTGTGAATAAAAATATGGACAAGCTGTATTTTTCAGAACCTTTAGGAGAGTTTTCTTCTCAATTATTTGAAGAGCTTCAAAGAACCTTCAATTTAGAAGAAATCGTTTTTAAAAAGTGCAGTCCAGATTTTGTTGATCAGATCCAGAACTTATCTTTAAACGTTGAGACAAAAGAAATAAGAGATGATTTTGATTACCTCTATCTCATGGAAGATTTAAGAGATTTGAAAGGGAATGCTTATCATAAAAAAAAGAACCATGTGAATCAGTTTTTAAAAAATTATGAGTGGTCGTACGAGTCTGTATCCAATTCTAATATTCAGGATATAAGGATCCTAATAGAATCATGGTTTCAAGATGTTTCTGATGATCTTCTTGAAGAAAAGAAAGCAATTCATAAAGTTTTGGAAAATTGGGAGTTTCTTAATACGACAGGTGGTATTTTGTATGTTAAGGATATACCTGTTGCATTTACCATTGGAGAATTTATCGATGAAGAAACTTTGTTGATTCATTTTGAAAAAGGATTAACACAATATACTGGTGTTTATCCCATGATTATGCAACAATATTTATTAAATCAACCTTTAGTAAAATATGTTAATAGAGAACAGGATTTAGGAATTCCAGGGTTAAGAAAAGCAAAAGAATCTTATCACCCAGTAGGATTCGTAAAGAAATATAATGTGAGTGTGAAAGGTTAAAATGTCAAATTATAAAAAGCAAACTTCAAGTTCAAAAAATCAAAAATCGAGCAAATCCCAAAAGTCTAGTGGTAAACCTCAAGATTCTTCTGGGAAGAAGTCAAACAATCATTATAGCAAAAAGCCTAACAATATTGGTTATTATCAGAAACAAAAAACTCAAGTTAAGGCAGTTTGTCAGTATTTGAATAATGAAGGTAAAGGTATTATTAAAGATGATAAGAAATCTATTCCTATAGATTATTTATTGCCGGGAGAGGAAGCTTTAGTTGAATATCAACAAAAGGGGCATTATTTTGATACAAAAATACTATCTCTCATTCAAAAGTCTAAAAAAAGAATTAGTCCCCCTTGTCCATATTATTACTCTTGTGGTGGGTGCCAATTACAACATCTAAATTATGAAGCTCAATTGGAATATAAACTCAATACGGTAAAGGCTTTATTAAAACCATACTATCCAGTGGATTCTATTATTTCAATGGATGATCCATCTCATTACAGAAATAAGAGTATAACAACTTTTGGAAGGAAAAATAAACAAGCTGTTGCCGGTTTTTATAAGCCTTATAGTCATGATTTAGTTTCAATTGATAACTGCTTGATTCAAGATAAAGTAGTCTCACCCATTATTGCGACGATTAAAGATTTAATTAAGCAATATAAAATCCAAATTTTTGATGAAGATACTGAAAAAGGTTTCTTAAGGCATGTTTTGATTAGAACAGGATATTATTCTAATGATGTTATGGTTGTCTTTGTTGTTACAGACAAGATTTTCCCATCAAAAAATAATTTTGTTAAAATCATTACAGAGAAACATCCTGAAATTTCAACAATTGTCATGAATCTCAACTCAAGACAAACTTCCGCAGTACTAAGTACAAAGGAATTTGTTTTATATGGTGATGGTTATATTCATGATAATTTGTGTGGTTTAACCTTTAGGATGGCTTCACAGTCTTTCTATCAAATAAATCCAATACAAACAGAAAAGATGTATAACCTGGCAATAGAATATGCTGATATTAAATCTACAGATGTGGTTTTAGATACTTATAGTGGTATTGGAACGATCTCATTGATTGCAGCAAAAAAGGCTCAAAATGTATATGGTGTAGAAGTAAATAAAGCTGCAGTACAGAATGCCATTGAAAATGCAAAGCTTAATCATATAAATAATGTACGATTTGTTGAAGCTGATGCAACTCATGCAATGATTGAAATGGCTAAGGAAGAATTTAAAGTAGATGTTTTATTTATGGATCCACCAAGAGAAGGCAGTACGCCAGAATTCATCAAAGCCGCTCTTGAACTTAAACCAAGAACGATTGTTTATATTTCATGTAATCCGGAAACACAAGCTAGAGATTTGAAATTATTGACTAAAAAGTATAAGGTTGAAAAGGCAAAGGCTGTTGATATGTTCCCACATACAAATCATGTGGAGACGGTGGTAAAACTACAACACCAGAACCCTTGATTTTACTAGAGTTTAAGCACTTTTATGACTTCTTTAGTTTCAGTAAAAATAGCGATAATTACCACCAAAAGGACCTGAAAAATAGTATCAAAATCAAAATCGCAATATGACCTGGTACGTGGGAACACGTCTACCAGCAGTAGATTGTGAGAGTTAAAATTGGAAATTTAGATAGTAAAAAACCCTAGATTCATTTAGTAGAATCTAGGGTTTTTTAGTGTCTAATCAGATAAAATTTTTTCGATTTCTTTTTTATCAAAGTTGGGTGGAGTGGGTTTGAAGGACTTATCATCCTTTTGTAACTCATATTCTTTGTATTGGAATTTTCTCAGTCTATGAATATCAATTTCTCCTACAACAACTTGATCATTGATTCCACCTTTTAATTTTACTAAATCTTTTTCATATGATTTTGATGGTTTGGTAATTCTAGAATCACCAAAATCAGAACTGTTTGATTGGATAAAATAGCAATGAATATCTCGAGATACAGATTCAACGATATTTGAAAAATAATTTGTATCTCGGTTATACTCTGATGCCGTTAAGAAATCAACTTTACTTCTAAAATATGAGCGGTGCTGTATATCAGTAAATTCGAAACAATTAAAGCAAGCAAATCGACTACCGTTTCAATAAAACAAATCGTAGGCCATTTGAATATTTACTGGTAGGTTGTAACGGTATCCTTTTAATAATCTTTCTTCATCTGGAGAATAGTGATTCTTTAAACGTAGTTTTAAAAAAGAATAATTCAATCCATTAACTCAGTATGGTAATACAGTTGCAAGAAGGTTTAAGGCAACATTATTTCTATTGATGATGTGCTCTAGTCCAAATATAATGCACTTTTGTTGTCTGCGAGCAAACTGAGTTAATATTCCAATCCAAGCAAAAGGAACGGATACTTCAGGTAGAACAATCACATCACTTTTTGTTAGCTCAATATAATTTATAAGTTTAACTAGGCTGTTGAAACGCTCTCTTGAGAGGTTCATTCGTTCAGTACTATATCACCAACTATTAAATTTGAATTAACATGTTAATTTGTACCTTATAAGTTAATGGATAATAAACTATTATATAGTTGTTAGCTAACAAAAAAATAAAATAAAAATTTAAAATTTAACAAGAGGAGAAATATTATATGAAAAAAGTATTTTTAATGTTACTTGTAATAACTTTATTACTTTCTTTAAATATTGTATTTGCTAATGAAGATACAACAGAGGAACTTGATTTTAGCGAAATACAAGTTAGTAGTAAAGGAGTTATTAGTAATGAAACTCAAACTTCGCACATAAAATATATCTATGAACATTGAAAATTCAATACACGACAAATAAAAACTATATCAAGCAGTCGCTTTT
>JAFGVN010000093.1 GCA_016937975.1 Clostridia bacterium | reverse complement strand
CATCACTTCGTTTGAGGTATGTTTCAGTTGAAATAAGAAACCCCCACTTCAAGTCGAATTGATAGGCTAAGCGGGGGAGGTTCATTTACATTAGGAATGAAATTCTGTGAATTCTGTTCATATCAAAAAGTATATATTATAATAGAATTAAGGAAGTGACTATATGACTAAATTTGAAGTACTAGAAAACTATTTTCTTAGTCGATACCCCTTTGGATTTGATTCGGAAGATATGATACAAACAAAGAAAAAACATGGCATTGATAAAATCCATGATTTTTGCAAAGATGCTTTTTCAAAAGAAGCCTTTATTGTTCCAGAAGAAATACTTGAAAGTGCGGGTAAACTTATTAGCAAGGCAACTTTGGTTTCTCGATTTGAAAAGCCTGATTTTAAAAGGTTTATTGAAAATAATGGTCACATGGATTTTGTAAAAGGTCTATATGAACTTTATTACGGCAATCAACGTGATGGTTTTGAAAAACTGGTTCAAATTCTTCAACCATTTAACTTAGCTAAGTGGCCAGTGATTACTGCCTTTTTAGCTTATTATGATCCTATGGTCGAAGTGTTTATTAAACCTACAACGACAAAGAAGATAATTCAATATATGGCATGGGATACATTAAAGTATCTTGCATTGCCTAATTATGAATTTTACCAGAGTTACAAAAATAAGATAAACGAACTCAAGGAAAATGCCAATCCCGTTTTGAAGGTAAATAATCCAGCATTTTGTGGCTTTATGATGATCGCCATTGATAGCTTGGAGATATCATAGAAATTGTTACATTTGGAGATATAAGGGTATACATTAAATAGAATTATAGGAGGAAAATATGCCTTTACAAAAATGTGAAAAATGCGGTAAATATTTTGGGGCTGAAAATGGCGAGACTTTATGTACTGATTGCAGCTCAACAAGTAAGAAAAGAGCAATTGTTACAGGAGATATTGAGCATGACAAATTTACCAATGCTCGTGCACTCGTTTATGATCATCCTCATATTACGCCACAGGAGTTAGCTGATGAGTTAACTGCAATGGGTTTGAAAACTACTATTAAAGAAATTATGAAGTATGTGACTGAAGGAAGATTAACCTTAGTAACAGTAGATGGTGGTACTTATTGTTCAGGTTGTGGTAGAAAGATCATGATTGGTACTTTATGTTCTGATTGTTCCGATAAGCTAGATAAATTCAGAAAACCTGCAGCTACAAGTAAACCTAAGGATGATACTGAGAAAAAATTTGTAGGAATGCATACACAGAAGAAATAAATAAGACATCTAAGTTAGGATAAATTATGAATAGAAAATTGGTTATTAGCTTGTATCGAGGTCTAGAATTGGTTTTTATTTTACTAGGTATTATCATACCTGTAATTGTAATGCCGGAAAGACCATTGATTTTCCAACTGATGACCGTTTTTTTTATTTACACGGTTGTAGTTGTTATTCGTATCAATAACTTAAGAAAGTTCTCCTTGTCTTTACTTGAAGAAGAGAATCTAGAGTTAAAGACTAATGGGCATATCTGGGATTTTCTATATTCTCTAAAGAAAGTAATGGAAACCGCGAAAGCAAAAATTAACCAATATGAGAAAATCAACAAGACATTACAACTCTCCATAGAAATCAATCAAACTTTAATTCAAACGAATGACTCCAATAAAATGTATGATTGTGTTCTAAAAAAAGCAATTGAAGCTTTGGAAAGAGCAGATAAAGGAAGCATAATGCTTCTTAATGACCATGGAGAATTGGAATTCAAAGCATTATTTGGATTTGATACGAGTTTTTATGAACTTAAAATTCCACTTGAAGAGGCTTTTCTATATAAATTAACTGATGGTAAGATGAACCATTCTGTTATTGTTCCAAGCGTCGTAGAATTTAATAAAACCTACATGTCCACTGAGGAATTTGAAAAATTTTATGAGAAGTTTCCTCCCGACTACCAAACGACCATTACTGGCCCGATTCGTGTTGGTGATGAATTTATAGGCGTTATAAATTTAGATTCTAATGATTTTGAAGGCTTCAATGAGGACGATATTAAAATAATGGACCTTTTTGCCTCTCAATTGGAAGTGATTATTGAAAATAGAAACTTAATGATTAACAATATATATTTGTCTCGTTATGACAAGCTTACAGGTGCAATCAACCGATCATATTTTGATGAGATTATTGCTGAACGTTTAGCAAATGAAGAGTTGCTTTCGTTTATTGTTATTGATATGAATAATTTAAAGCAAATAAATGATAAATATGGTCATTTGGAAGGCGATCGATATTTAAGCTGCTTTGCGCAAGGTGTTCTAAAGTCCATAAGACTTACAGATGTTTTCTCTAGGATTGGTGGAGATGAGTTTGTCATTTTATTAAACCATATGAAAGAAATGGATGCCATCCAGGTTATGGGTCGTATTGAAACATTTATAGAAAGAGAGAGCCAAATCATTAATTTGCCATTTGCACCTAGTTTCAGCTATGGAATTACGGAATACCCATTAGAAGCTCAGACATATGAAGGTCTTTATATATCTTCAGACCAAAGAATGTATGACATGAAAAGGACAAAGAAATGAAACTTGGAACATTGGGTTACTTAATTGTAGATGAAAAAATGCTTTTATTACATCGTAATAAGAAAATAGATGATATGCATGAAAATAAATGGATTGGTTTGGGCGGTAAAATTATTCCCGGTGAATCACCTGAAGAGTGCATTATAAGAGAATTTAGGGAAGAAAGTGGCTTATCCCTTAAGAATGTGAATCTCAGAGGTATGATTACATTTCCAAAATTTGATACTGTTGAAGATTGGTATGTTTTTATTTTTACTGCATTTGATTATGAAGGGGAGTTAATAGATTGTAATGAAGGTACTTTGGAATGGGTGCCTCTTGAAGAAGTCATGGATAAACCCACATGGAAAGGCGATTTAATCTTTTTAGAGTGGCTTTTGACCAATCAACCTTTTTTTAGTGGAAAATTTCTTTACGATGATAGTGGCTTCGTAGATTATGAAGTGAAATTTTATTGAACAGTTGACTGTTCTTTTTTTGTATGCAGAAGCGTATTAAATAATTATCACCAGGTACTAGTATCTTATAGTAAAAAAGTCTTGCACTTTGAATATAACACAGGTATAATTGTATGCAAATGGAGGAAATTATGAATATTAAGCAATTATTTGAACTACAAAAACAATTTGAAAATAAAGCGAGTCTAATATCTGGCGTTGAAGAAACAGCACTTGGAGAAGATAATGTACTGAATGTTAGAACCCTTGCAATACAAGTGAAATTTGGTGAATTAGCAAATCTGACGAAATGCTATAAGTACCTTAAAGATGTAACAGAAATTCCTAAGAATAAAATTCTTTTCAGATACATAGAAGGCATGATTTATTTATTATCATTAGGCAACAAGTATAACTTAAATGTTATTGATGACTATGCCTTTCAAAATGTAAAAACCAGCGAAGATCTAATCGTAAATTTCTCATGTTTATATGAGAAACTAATTGACTTAAAACGAACCTTAGAGAAAGATCGCTATGTAGAGGCATTGCAACATTACATTCATATGTTTGCGGTATATATTCAATTGGGAAGATTGTTAAACATCGAATATGATGAGGCAATTACATATTTCAATGATATGTCTTATACCGCATAATGATTGAAATGCCTGTTTTGGGGTATAAATATACGGGTGATTGAAATGAGAATTAATCCAATAGCATCCTATATTCCAGTACAGGAACTGAGTATTGAAAAGCAAAATAATCAGGAAGGTGTTGTAAGACCAAAGAAGAATGAAGCAGTTGGTCCTATTCAGCCTGGGAATAAAAGTAGTGAGTATATTGAGTCGCTAAAAGCTGCATATGGAGAGAAACAATTAAAAAAAATGGGTGTAATCGAATGTGCAACTTGTGCCAATAGGACCTATGTGGATGGTTCTGATGATCCAGGCGTTTCTTTTAAAACACCGGGTAAAATTGCTCCTGAAGTCTCAGCTTCTGTAGTTATGTCTCATGAACAGGAACATGTCTCCAATGAACAAGCTAGTGCGCAATCTGAAGGAAGAGAAGTTGTTTCTCAGAGTGTTACACTTCAAAATGGCATATGTCCCGAGTGTGGACGAGTGTATGTTGCAGGTGGTACAACTAGAACAGTTACAAAGGCTAAAAGCAATTATGATATTTCAGATGTTTTGCTTGAAGGAGCAAAACTAGATAAAAAAGCATAATAAATGCTTTTTTTATTTTATTTGAAAAACAATGATGCTTTTTTGTATTTTTGAAAAAGCATTTATGCTTTTTTGTATTTTTGAAAAAGCATTTATGCTTTTTTGTATTTTTGAAAAAGCATTTATGCTTTTTTGTATTGACTTATTTTGAAAAAGTAGTATGATAAAGGTGAACATATGAACAACTATTCATATAAGAGAGGATTTAATATGACAATCTGTTGTGAAACCCATGAAAAAGATGAAGTAGAATTAATAAGAAACGCACTCCCATCTGAAGATCATT
Source organism: Clostridia bacterium (assembly GCA_016937975.1). Classification (GTDB taxonomy): domain Bacteria; phylum Bacillota; class Clostridia; order Peptostreptococcales; family Acidaminobacteraceae; genus JABXKX01. The sequence continues at coordinate 15,547 of JAFGVN010000093.1, read as the reverse complement.
TATTTGAATTAGCAGAGTTTTTTAAAATGCTCGGTGATAGTACAAGAATAAAAATTATATGTGTTTTGTTTCATGGAGAAATGTGTGTTGGAGGGATTGTAGATTTACTAGAAATGAATCAATCTGCCATTTCTCATCAATTAAGAATTTTAAAGCAAGCAAGGATTGTAAAAGGTAGAAAAGAAGGAAAGCAAGTTTTCTATTCTCTTGATGATCATCACATAAAAATGATTTATGAAATGGGAATGGAACATGTATTTGAAAGGATTTAACCATGGAAAACAAAAATTTTAAGACTATAGATGAGTTGAACTCTTTAGATTCAATTGGGTGTAGTTGCAACAGTTGTAATACAACTTCTGTAAAAAAAGAGAATACGATACAGATCGCTACAAATAAACACACACATGATCATGACCATCATGATCATAATCATGGTGTAGAAGATGTATTTGAAAAAAAAGTTGTTAAAAGCAAATTCAATGAAATCATTTCTAAAAATATAAATCTATGGTTATCCTTTGTATTGTTCTTTAGTGCGTTATTCATACCGATGAATGACATCATTCAATTGGGGTTATATCTGATTGCCTATATATTTGTGGCTAAGGATGTACTTATAAAGGCTTTCAAAAATGTATTAGCAGGTCATATGTTGGATGAAAATTTCCTAATGGCAATTGCTTCTATTGTAGCGTTTTTGATAGGTGAATATGCAGAAGGTGTTGCGGTTATGCTGTTCTATAATGTTGGTCAATTGACGGAAGATTACGCATTGAATCGTTCAAAGTCAAGCATATCAAAACTATTAGACTTGAAACCGGATTATGCAAACTTAAAAAAAGGTTCAGATCTTATAAGGGTGAAACCAAAGTCTGTCCAAATTGGTGATATTGTTGTTGTAAAACCTGGTGAAAGAGTTCCTTTGGATGGTCGTGTTATTAAGGGACAAAGTCATGTAGATGTAGCGATGTTAACAGGTGAATCGTTACCTGTATTTGTCTCAGAACAAGAAGAAGTGTTTTCTGGAACCATTAACAAGGAAGGTATGCTCGAAGTAGAAGTTACAAAACGTTATGAAGATTCAGCAGTTTCAAAAATTTTAAAACTTGTGAACAATGCTGGACAAAATAAAGCTGAAACTGAAAAATTTATCACACGATTTGCAAAAGTTTATACACCTTTAGTGGTAGCTGGCGCAGCCATTATTGCCATCGTACCAACTCTACTGGGTGGCTCATTTGAAACCTGGGTGTATAGAGGAGCAATCTTCCTAGTGGTTTCTTGTCCTTGTGCTTTGGTTATTTCAGTGCCTCTGGGGTATTTTGGTGGCATTGGTGGAGCTGCTCGCAAAGGTATATTAGTAAAAGGTGGTCATTATCTTGAGACGTTAAGAAAAACAAATACCCTTGTTTTGGATAAGACAGGCACCCTTACTAAAGGTAATTTTAAGTTTAGCAAAATGCTTACATTTGGTATGAATGAAGAAGAAGCACTTAAAGTAAGTGCACATTTAGAAAGATTTTCGACTCATCCAATTGGAAAAGCAATTGTTGAAAAATACAGTGGTACATTTGATGAAAATGTTGTCACTTCATTAAAAGAAATTCCGGGAAAGGGTGTTATTGGCTTATATCATCATCAAGAGGTTTTGCTGGGTAATGCAGGTTTAATGATTGATAGAGAAATTAATTTGCCAAGCACGTCTGAAAGAGGAACCGTGATCTATTTAAGTGTGGATCGAGAAGTAAAGGCTGTCTTTTATATAGTTGATGAAATTAAAGAAGAAACAAAACAAGGTTTGGAAGCTCTAAGAACATTAGGTGTAACTCGGTTTGTCATGTTAACAGGAGACCGTCAATCAGTTGCAGATGAGGTGGGTCAGGCCTTAGGCATAGATGAGGTTCATGCTGAATTATTGCCTGAAGATAAACTCAACATTCTTGAAAGCATGTTGCACCATAAGGATAAAGTTGCTTTTGTAGGTGATGGTATTAATGATGCTCCCGTTTTAAGAAGAGCAGATGTTGGCATTGCTATGGGTAACTTGGGTTCAGATGTTGCCATTGAGTCCTCTGATATTGTTTTAATGGTAGATGAAATTACTAAAATTGCTGAAGGAATTAAGGTTGCACGTTTTACTAGCAAAATCATTTGGCAAAATATAATCTTAGCATTAGGTATTAAAATCTTAATTATGGTTCTAGGTACATTAGGTTATGCGAACCTTTGGACAGCTGTATTTGGAGATGTTGGTGTTGCTTTCATGGCAATTCTTAATTCCGGAAGAGCCATTTACAATAAATAAGGTTAGAAAAGCAATAGATTATAAAAAAATAGATTCAAAGGTGTTGCTTTAAAGCAATGCTTTTGTTTTTTGTTTCTGTAGTTTAGTTATTATATGATATATTAATGAGTAGAGGAAGGAGCAAATATGAGAATTAAACACTTGTATCATAGTGGCGTATTATTAGAAAATGAGGATTGTATCATCCTTGTTGATGCGATCAAACATATCCCAAATTATAAGCATCAAAGAATTTTTTGCTTCGTAACCCATAGTCATGGTGATCACTATGCTTCAGATATTTTGAAATTAAAGGACTTTAATAATGTCACTTACATTGTTAGTGAAGATGTGCCTTATATTGAAGATGCCATTGTTGTAAAAAAAGGGCATGAAATGAAACTGGATCTAATGAGTTTCAAAGTATTTGGTACCACGGATTTAGGTGTATCCTACTTAATTGGTTTTGAAGATTACAACATTTTTCATAGTGGTGATCTCAATTGGTGGCACTGGCCTGAAAATACAGTAGAGAAGCAATTGGATGAAAAAAGGCAGTATGAGGAAGAAATAAAGGAGCTACTTGGTGAAAAAATAGATTATGCCTTTGTGCCAGTAGATCCAAGGTTAAAAGAAGGTTCAAGATTCGCAATGGATTATTTCATTGAAAAACTTCATCCTAATGTTTTCATTCCTATTCATTTTGGATCTCAATATGAGTTCATCCAGACTATTGAAGCCAAGCATACTATTCTGATGATACCAACAGATGAAAATCAGTATTTATGAAATGCCATTAGGCATTTTTTTTGTTTTGTAATGCCATCAAATAAAAAAACAGGATGCTCTCGTTTGTTAATATTCAGAATTTTCAAATAACTATAAAGTTTTTTGTGAAATGGTCGATATAGAAGAAAAGGATTGGTTGAAGCACATGGAGGTGTTATAAATGAGAATAGACAGTTATAATGTGGAACAGAAGGCACTGTCCCAATATCAACGTGTTGAAAAACAACAGATTCAAATTGATATTCAACAAATGAATATTCAAGATGATCTTGAATTATCAAAAGAAGGTTTATCTGTTCAAGAAGTTGAAGATCCTGAAGAGTTTCTTTCAGATGAAGATAAACGTAAAATTGAACTGTTGGAATCTTTCATTACTTGGTTAACAGGCAAAGAGTTTAAATTTGATCGTATGTATGCTAAAAATGGTAAATCTAAGCAAGTTCATAAACAACCGCAGGAACAAGGATTTGCAATGCGAATACATACAAGTCATGAAGTTTATGAATCAGAAAAAATGTCTTTTAAATCATCTGGCGTTGTGAAAACAGCAGATGGTAGAGAAATTAATTTCGATTTAAATCTAAATATGAGTAGAGAAACCTATGAAAAAAATGAAATGATGTTGCAAACAGGTAATTTCCATGATCCGCTTGTTATGAATTTTGATGGCGCTGGTGTAGATTTTGCAGATAAGAAAATTCAAATAGATATTAATTTAGATGGTCAGTTAGATGAGATTAATTTCTTAAATTCAAATAGTGGTTTCTTAGCATTAGATAAAAACAACAATGGCATCATCGATGATGGACACGAATTGTTTGGTCCTGAAACTAATTCTGGTTTTGGTGAATTGGCAGTGTATGATGAGGACCGTAATGGTTGGATAGATGAAAATGATTCTATTTTCGAATCCCTTAAGATTTGGACGTTAGGAGAAGGAGGAGAAACAGAATTAATTGGTTTAAAAGATGCTGATGTTGGTGCCATTTATTTGGGTGCAGTAGCTTCAAATTATACCATTAAACATGGTGATGATGATATGGCAAAAATTGCAGGTTCAAGTATTTATTTAAAAGAAAGTGGAGAAGCTCAAGTTATTCATGAAATAGATCTTAAATTATAAATGAAGTCTCAGTAATGAGACTTCTTTCTTTGCAAAATTATGAGAACAATAGTTGAGTAAAAAGAGCAAGTACTCAACTATTGTTCTATATAACATGAATAAAGTAAGTACTAAAAAGAAAATATAAATAATATGTAAAGTTTAATTTGAACAATTGACTATAAGTGAATGTTCATTTACTATAGAATCATGAGAACGAAAGATGAAAGAAAATATCAGGCAGTTATTGATGCTTCTATTCGAACATTTAAAGAAGATGGATTTGCAAAAGCTTCGATTGGCAAAATAGCCAAAACAGCTAATGTGTCACCTGCGACAATTTATATCTATTTTGAAAATAAGGAGGATTTGATTACGCAATTGTATCTGCATTTGCGTAGAGAAATGAGTGAAATTGTTTTAGGTGATGTTCAACTTAACGGATGTATTGAAACAGCATACAAGAAAATGTGGATGAATTATTATCATTATTGCTTAAATCATCATGATAAATTTGATTATATTATGCAATATACTAATTCACCCTTTGCCAAAGCCAATAGTTCAAAATATGATGCTATTTATTTTAGTCAAATATATGAACTTTTTAGAATCGGGAAAGCACAAGGATTGATTAAGCAAGTATCCGATGAAATTTTATTCGCCTATACTTTTTATCCAGCTTCGCAACTTGCCAAACGTAATATGTGTTGTGGTTCAAAATTGTGTGATTTAGGCGTAGAAAATGCCTGTTTAGTAGCTTGGGACGCTGTTCGTGACAGAGGAGCAGGTGTTGAATGTAAAAAATTAGAGGAAGATATTGTATTACGCATGCGTGAACTCTTTAAAAAGAGTGAAAGAGATAGCAAATTTATAGGTGTTGAATTTGAACATTTTTTAATAGATGTTGAAACTTTAAGATCTTATGAATATGAAGAACCTTATGGTCAAAAATCTATCGCTGAAAAATTGGTTCAACTGGGATGGAAAGTTTCCTATGAAGAAAAAGGGAATATACTAGCACTCGAAAAGGATGGCAATGGAATATCCTTTGAACCTGGCGGTCAATTTGAGATAAGTTTGAAACCGCTTGAAACAGTAAGTGCAGTAGATGAAACTTATCAAAGTGTTTTAAAGGGAATATATCCTTTACTTCAATCGAATCAAGCCTTGGTTTCCCTGGGATATCATCCAAAGACTAAAATTGATGCGTTACCTTTACTACCAAAAGAACGTTATGATTTTATGTACAATTATTTATATAAATACGGTTCTATGGCTAGAAACATGATGAAGGGTACAGCTTCGACTCAAGTTTCCATTGATTATGATAGCGAAGAAGATTTTACAAAAAAATATAGGGTTGCTAATTTTTTAGCGCCATTTATTTCAAGGTTGTTTGATGCTGCACCAATTTTTGAAGGTCAATTATATGATGCAAATAATTTGCGTATTATGATTTGGGAACATACCGATATCACAAGATGCAAAATTCCTAGAGATGTTATGAATAAGAAATTTGATTATACCAGTTATGCAAAATATATTGCCAACACCAAGCCAATTCTCATGCCATCTGGTGAGCACACAAGGTTTACTGATGAGTTGACTGTACAGGATTTATCAAAATCTTATTATTTAAGTGATTCAGACTTAAAACATGCCATGACAATGGTTTTTCCAGATGTAAGGTTAAAACAATTCATTGAAATCCGCATGGCAGATGCATTACCATATCCACATAACATGGCTGTACCTGCTTTAATAAAGGGTTTGTTTTATAATAAACCATTATTAGATTACTATTATGAAATATCTCTCGCCTATAATGATGCAGATATTATCCATTTAAATAATCAAATGAAAAAAAATTATGATTATGAATTCCTATGTATGGATAAAGTTGTGACTTGTCATGACTTTGTTGATGAATTATTGAAAAAAGTTATTGATGGTTTAGACGATGATCGAAAATATTTGGAGGATTTTAGAAATTGGGTGAATATAAATACTTCTTATACCACATATCTTAAATCCTTATATGGAACACCTGAATTTGTTAAAAGGATTAAGGGGGACTTATGTTTGTCATAAATAAGGAAATGATGGACTATGCAGAAAAAAATGTAGAAAAAGTTGAGTTGGATTATAAAAGGCTTTATGAAGAGGTTGGTCAGTCAAATGCTGTTTACAAGGGTAAACAACTCCCATTTTTGTATTATCCAGCTGTATACAGTGAGAAGGATGTACAGATTTTTCAAGCTTTAACAGAAGAGATATTTAAAATTGTAAATAAATCAATAGATGTATATTTAAAACATCCTGAAGTTCGACATGTGTGGGATTTTGATAAGAAATTAGAAGCACTAATTGAAGTTGAACCTAGATTCAAGGTGAATGTTCCAATGGGTAGATTTGATTTCTTTTATTATCCTGATGGTTCTTATAAGTTCTGTGAACTCAACACAGATGGTACTTCTGCAATGAATGAAGAAACACCTTTAACTGATATTCTAATCCATTCCATTGGCATGAATCATATGGGTGAAAAGTATGGGATTAACCGATATGAGTTATATCATAGTTGGGTTGATGAAGTTGATCATTTGTATCAGATGTTTCTTGATAATGGTGGTGAAGCCTCTGAAATACCTTATGTTGTCATTATGGATTATTATGACAAAAGTACACCGCATGAGTTCAAGGTCTTTGAAAGTGTTTTTAAAGAGAGAGGATACAAGTGTGATATTGTATCACCAGAAAAAATCACGGAAAAGGAAGGATACTTATATTACAATCATGAAAAAATTGACATTATTTATAGACGTTTGGTAACAAAAGATATGATGGAACACTATGATGAACTCTTACCCTTAATCAATGGCATTTTAGCCAACAAAACTTGTATCATAGGTTCAATTAGATCTCAAATAGTTCATACTAAAAAGTATTTTGAAGCTTTACATCATGGTGAGGTAAGAAAGTTTTTTTCAAAAGAGGAGTTGAATTATATTGATCAATATATTCCTTTCACAAAAGCCTTGAAAAAGGATCAAAATTTTGAAAAATATGTTCGTCAGAAAGATCGTTACATTATAAAACCCATTGATTATTATGCTTCAAAGGGAGTCTATGCTGGAAGAGAATTTTCAGAAGAACAGTGGACTGAGTTGCTAAACGAAGGAATCCATACAGGCTATATTATTCAAGAATTCTGTGAAAAATCTGTGAATCAAAATCTTTATTTTGAGGATGGACATTTTGAAATAAGAGAGTTTAATCATATTACTGGACTCTTTATGTATAACGAAAAAATGAAAGGCATTTTTACAAGAGCAGGATTTAACGCTGTAATTTCAGATTTAAATGATGGTTATTCCTTATCTTCTGTCGTAGTAAAAAAATAAAACCGGCTATGCCGGTTTTTTATGCGATAGGGTTTAATGAAATTAACAAATCTACACGTCCATAAGAGGTATACATTGGAATACAGTAGACTTTATTAGATTCAATGACATAATTTTTTTGAATGGTTTGAATTTGCAATGACATTTCAACGCCATAGTCAGATAAATTCACTAAATACAAACCATTGTTCATATTTAAGAATTCGCCAAGAGCATCTTGAGCATAATCATCCAAAGAGTGAAAAGCTTCATCAGCGTATTGTCCTGCAACTTTAATCAGTACATCTGTTTTTGCAGCAAAACCTGTATATACACGTTTTGGTCCTATGATATCCTGCTTAATGATGAAATCATATTGACGATGATCGATTGTCTCTACATGATCAAGATGTACACTTGAGTCAATAAATCGCAAGACATTTTTAAAGAATAGGGTAATGTACTCTTTATATAAAGAAGAAAAACTGTCATTACCAAAATTTAAATATGTATCAATAATTGTACTTGCCTTTCCATCTTTAAGGGCATCAAATTCCTCATCACTTAAAGAATATGTTTCTCGATATAAACGGATATATTTGTCAACTTCCTCAAGAGTCATAACTTTTTCATCAATTAAGGTTTGTGACAACTTTAATTGCTCAGATTCTTGTACGGATAACAACAATCCCAATTCAGGCTCTGTTAAAAAACCTTCCTCTATTGCTATTTCACCAAATTTCATATCCTTTTGACCTTGCAACTCGTTTACGCGATTTACATTATCCGCTGTCATTAACCCGGAATTAATAGCTAATACACCTAATTTAACACGGGTTTGCTTACTTGCTTCCAATAAACGTCCGAGGGTTTTGCCATCAATAACGCCTTGGTTTAATAGGAACTGACCGAAAAAAACACTAAACATATTGAAACCCCTTTATATATACTTTCTGATAATTGTATTTAAGTTATGAACGTCCCATGGTTTCTGAATAAAATCAGAAGCACCATTTTCTAAAGCAACCTTTAAATTAGATTTCGTTCCTACAGACGAAAGCATAATGACTTTGGCATTTTCATCAATAGCAATAATACCTTTTAAAGCTTCAATACCATCTTTTTCAGGCATAATAATATCCATGAAAACAATATTTGGGCGGTGCGTTTCATATTCAACAATTGCTTCAACACCATTTTTTGCTTCATAGAATTCTATAGTTTGATCCAGTTTAATAGCCCCTTGTAACTTCTTTCTTATCGTGATGGAATCATCACAAATTAGTATTTTAATAATAAGACTCACCCCTTTTATCTTGTATACTAACTTCATTATAGCATATAGTTTTAAAAATAATAAAAATTATTTTTGACTCTTCAATTCTTATAGTTTAAAATCAAGACAACACATTTTACAAAACTCTAATGTGACTATTTATCAGCTTGGGAATGACAGTCTTGCGCCATAAGGTATAGCAATAGCAATAATCACTATAAGGAGCAAAGAATGAGTGTAAATGTTAAGTCGTATCATGAATACGACAAAGAAAAAAAATCTTCCTATGGCGAAGTCGTAAGAGGATGGCAACAGGAAAAAGAGAGAATGCTTGAGAACACCTTATCTAATCGCATACAAAGGTGGAGCTATACCAACGGAATGTTTAAGTATTTTAACAATCCTGGAAAGGCAATCACGGATAACAATCCTTATATCAATATCATTGATGTTGAGGAATTTGATTTATCCATTAAGAATCATCCTTTTCCCCCTGATCCCCCTGCATTCAACAATAAGAATCGTCCAAATTTCTTTGGCACTTTAATGGATGAATATGTCGATGATGCAGAGTGGTACAAATCAAATCTTTCTTCATCTTATGAACGCATTTTAAAAGAAGCAAGAGGTGAAGATCTTCCTCAGGTAAATCATGAAAAATTATTGGACCTTAATGTATTAAAAAATGAAATTATCCAATATGCAAAGTCATTGGGTTTTGTATCTGTTGGTGTAACCAAAATAGATCGTCGATTTGTTTCTGTGGAAATTGATGATGATCTTATTTTTGATACAGTCATTTTGTTGGGTTATGAAATGCCACATGATGTTGTCCATCGTTATCCAGAACCAAAGCATGATACAGCTGCTTACTATGGCTATGCCCATTGTGCAGCATATGTACATGATGTGGCTGATTTTATTCGTTCGAAGGGATATGATTGTAGGGCTAGAAGTTGGGAAGGATTTATAAAGTACTCAGTACATGCTGTTAATGCAGGTCTAGGAAACTTTTCGACATATGGCATTGTGCATACAAAAGAAGCGGGCACACGGTTAAAATATACTTCTGTTATTATCGATGCTGAACTGCCTTTGGATATGCCGGAGGATTTTAATATCGAAGAATTTTGTGCCAGATGCAGAATGTGCCAAAAATCATGTCCATCAGGAGCTATTCCAAAGGAAGAATCCCGCTATCGAGGTACAATAAAAAGAACAACAGATCATATTAAATGCTTTGATATGATGGCCATTAAACATGAATGTGTTCAATGTATACGTGTTTGCCCGATTTCAATGTTGGGTTATGATACTGCAATGGCCTCTTTACCAAGATATTATCAGTATAATCGTGACCGTAAGTCTTATGAATTTGATTATTTGGGAGGTGCATATGAAGATTAAAATTATCAGCACACCTGAAAGAACGGGCATATATGAAATTCATAACCAAATGACCCTAAAGGAAATCTATAAAATGGTGAATGGGACAAAAAGACCACGATTAATTCAGGTCGGTGGTGCTCTTGGCACATTACATGTAGGTTATGACATTAGATTACCTTTATATAAATTGAAAGATGAGCTCTATGAACCTAGTATTGCATATTTTACAGAACTATTTTGTCCTGTTGACTATATGCGCTTCATGGTACGTTTTTTAATCAGAGAACTCAATATAATGAATGTTCATATCATGCAAATTCATGAAAGCATTATAAATTTAACAACTGGAAAAAGCTCAACTTATAAAATTCAAGAATTAAAAAACTTGTTGGAAGAAAAAAGTAATTCAAAAGGAGAATTATTCTTAAAAAGAAATTTAAAATTTCTTTTAACCCATTTTTCTGTAGAAGTAGATGAACATCTAAAGGGAAGCTGTAGAGATAGCATTTGTAGAACTTTATTTAAAGCTCAATGTATTAATGCATGTCCTGCACATATACACATACCGGGTTTTGTTGCATTAATGAAAGAAAATAAAATACAAGAAGCTTATGCCTTAATGCGACAAGAGAATCCTTTAAGTTCAATTTGTGGTGCGGTTTGTGCAAAACCGTGTGAATTGAAATGCAGAAGAGGCGAAATCACCTCTACTGTTGGCGTAAGAGCTTTACAACGATTTATCGCATTGGATGCTTTAAAATTATCGATGAATGAAGAAAAACTCCAAGATAACAAATATTCAATTGGCATAGTCGGTGCAGGTCCAGCAGGTTTAACAGCAGCTTATTTTTTAAGAAGGACAGGTTATCAAGTCACAATATACGAGAAAGAAAGTCGACCTGGAGGTACTTTGGCATACGGTGTACCATCTTATCGATTGTCAAATGAAGTTATCAGGGATGAAGTTGAGTCCATAACTAATTTAGGTGTTGAAATCCATTATAATCATTTGATTGATCAAAAAGGCTATAGTATTTTAAAAGGTAAGCATGATGCTTTAATCTTGGCGACTGGAACCACAATAGGCAAGTTGATTCCGCTTCAACACGACGCTTTGATCTCTGGTGTAGATTTTCTTAAATCTGTTAGATTAAGTAAAAATGCTTATATTGGAAAAAAGGTTGTTGTAATTGGTGGCGGTGATGTTGCCATGGACTGTGCAAGAACTGCAAGACGATTAGGTGGTGAAGTCTATCTTGTTTCTTTGGAATCTTTAGATCATTTGCCTGCAAGTCGTGAAGAAATTCAACAAGCTCAAGAGGAAAAAGTATATTTTTTAAATGGATGGTCCGTTGATTCTGTTCATGCGCATAGACTCCATCTTATTGGCTGTGACTCTGTAATCGATGATGATGGTCGATTTGACCCAGTCATGAATGAAAATACCCTTCAACTAGAGGATGTTGATACAATTATTACCTGTGTTGGTCAAAAGCCTGCTCTAGGGTATTTGCCTGAAAGTTTTATTGAAACCAATGGTTTTGTTAAAGCAAATGACTATTGTGTTGAACCGATGGTATTTGCCATTGGTGATATGATCAGACCGACCATTGCAATAGATGCCATTGCCCAAGGAAAAGCAGTAGCAAAACTTGTTGATGCTCATCTGATGAATCTAGGCATATATGTAGGAAAAGACATTGAAGTGCCTGTAAAACCATTGAATATTAAAATGTTTGATATGGATTTGAAGGAGGAAATGATCCAACGTGTGGACAAGCGTTTGAAAAACTTCGATGAAGTAACAACTCCTTATACCTATGAAGATGCTCTTTATGAAGCAAATCGTTGCATGCGTTGTGACCAAAATTCTAGAGAACCTTTGTTGTTGGGGAGAAGTTTATGAAACACCTTAAGATCATTACGAAACTAGGCATACCCTTGGTTCTGGGTAGTGTCTTACAAATATTAATGAATACTATGGATATGATGTTTGTCTCTAGATTAGGCACATCCTATGCTGCTGCATCTGCTATGGGTACTTCCATAGCAGGTGTAGTTTTCGTATTCTCCATGTTGATTTCAGCAGGTGCCATTGCTTTGGTATCACAAAAAATTGGCAGTAAAGATGAAGAAGGTGTTTTAAATTACTCAGGTAATGCAGTCTTCTTATCTTTTTTAATTGGACTCTGTTTTAGTGTGATTTCTTTAATATGGATTGACAAAATCATTAATATCTATGATCCAAAGCCAGAATTGATGAGCTTGATAAAAGATTATGTTTCTATTTTATTCATCTTTAATTTTGTAGTATTTATGAATTCCACATTAAGAAATGTTGTACAAGGTACTGGAGATACTAAAGGTCCCCTTTATATTTTTGGTGCAGCCAATTTAATAAACATCCTATTGGATTACATTTTCATCATGAAATTAGATTATGGTATTAAAGGAGCAGCTTTAGCCACAGTTATTTCACAAACTATTGCCTGTATTTTTATGTTAAGAAGGATTACAAATCATATTTATCAAGGTAAATGGATTTTATTGATTAAATCTTTTAAGTTGAAATTAAATATAGTAAAAGATCTCTTACGAATAGGCATATGGGCATGCATTCAATCTGTAGCAAGACCCATTACGGGGATGATTATGATGGGAATTGTTTATAAGGCTGGTTCTGAACTGGGTTCAGCAGCATTTGGAATTGGTTTGACTCTAATAAACTATTTCTTTATTATGCTTACAGGACTTTCTGGTGCCATTACAATTTTAGTTGGTCAGAAAGTTGGCGGAGGATATGTTTCGGAAGCCAAGGAAATTGTTAAAGAAGGTATTAAACTGAGTTGGATAAATTTTATTATCTTTCTGATTCCGTTTTTTATTTTCCCTGAGATTTTGTTTATACCTTTTCAGGCTAGCCCTGAAGTGGTTGTTATTGGAAAGGCATATTTAAGATGGATCTATGCCAGTTTAATTGTGGTTGGCTATACCTTTATGTATAGAGGTGCTTTTTCTGGTACTGGACAAACCTATCCGCCCATGTTGGCTGCTTTGTTTTCAAATGTCGTTATAAAAGTTGGCTTTGCATATGGTTTAGCAACTTATACCACATTGGGTTTAAATGGTGTATGGATTGCTATTGGTCTTTCTGTTATCGTTGAATTTGTAATGATTCATGGCTTTTATCGAAAAGATACATTATATAAATCCTTTATATAGTTTTTGTTTGATTAGGCTGAGAAGGGTATATATCCAATAAGGAGATTTATCCCCATCATATCTAATAAGACTATATACAAATTACGGAGATGATTATATGACAAAGACCAATGCAGTTCAAACGTTTGAATCTATTATGAATGACATTCATGCAGGAATGATTGAAGGTTATTTCGATGAAATGACTGAGAAATTAGTTTATGCATTAAATTATTATGACAAAAATAAATTGTCAGTCCCAATTATCAATATATTTGAAAAAGCGAGCAATGCATTAGAGGCTGTTACCAAAAAAGTTCTATTATTGGAACAGCTATCAAGAATTGTTGAATCTGCTGAAGTGAGAGGTAATTATGAAACTTATGGTTCATATATACGTTATTATGCTTTAGCTCAAGCTTTCTATGGCGAACCTAGTCGCGGTATGAATATCATAAAAAGTGCAGAACAAAAATTAAATCCTAATACGGGTATCTATATTGAACTTAGAAATGCCAAAGCCTTAATTTTGGCAGAACTTAAAGAATATCGTGAAAGTTTGGAAGCCTTTGAAATCAACTATACTGAAAGTGTTCGTATTGGTTATGAACCAGGCTTTAGGTTTCTTCATAACATTGGGACCTGTTATCGTGACTTAGGTATTTATGATAAAGCTGCAAAATATTTCGACATGGGCATTAATTATGACCTAGAAGCTGGTTATACTTCAAATGCAGTGACAGCTTTGGTAGAGCTTTCAGATTTATATTTTAGAATTGAGGCTTATGAAGCTTGTCAAGAAACTTTAAACAGAGTGAATGCATTTGGGATCTTAACACAAAATCAATTTTTGTATAAAACCTACTGCGACATTAACTACCAATTGAATAAAAAACTTGAAAGATTTGATTTGGCACTAAAATATCATGAACTACTCATGGAACTAGAATTTCAAGTTAATGTTGAAAAGTACACTGGGTTAGTGCGAACAGCAAATATGGAAAGAGATTTAAGTGAAAAAGAACATGAAAACATGAAAATTAAATCTCAAAATACAGAACTTCAACTTATGAAGGAACGGTTAGAGAATACCAACAAGTTCTTAAAATCAACATTGGAAAAATCCGAGGCCATGCAAGAGGCTTTAAAGGCGAAAAATGATGAGTTGGAGTCTACCATGAAATCTCTTAACCTAACACAAGAGAAACTCATTGTGGCTGAAAAACAAACTGCAATGGACCAAATGTTTATCAATATAGCAAAGCACATGTCTACACCTCTTGGTGTTATGAATACAACCTTGACACATCAACAGAAGGTCCTTGAAGAGTTGAATGAAGCCTTTCAAAGCAACAAACTTGGTAGACATAATTTAGCCTCTGCAATTGAAGAAAGCAAACATGCCTTAAGCATTTTGGAAACCTCCCTTGATAAAGTCGTTGGATTTATTGATACTTTGAGTCTTTATAAAAATACTGACGAAAAGGAATCTCAGAGAATTGAGTTAAAAGCCTATTTAGAGAAGAAAAGAGATTATTTTCTTCATTACAAAGGTGCAGAAGAAATTACATTAAACTGTGTAGGGAATATTGAAATTAATATTAATGTATCTTTGTTAGATAAATGTATTGAACTGATTGGGAGTAAACTGTTACAACATACCAAAAGAAAGGGTTTTGACTTCGATGTATCTGTAGAAATCAATATTCTAACCATTGGTATTGGGGATTTTAAAAGCGATGAATCTGCCAGTATTCAAAAGGGTCCTCCTACTTTAGTAGATCAATATGATCATTACATTGTTCAATCCATTGTAGAAAATTTACTAGGCGGAAGATTTATCAATTTCGAAGATCGTGGAAGAGATTTTTATCAATTTACATTTCACTTGGAGCAGAAATAGAAATGGCTACGCAAGACGTAGCTTTTTTGTTGTTTAAAAATGTATTCATAAACAAATGAAGACTAAATTAAAAACTGAATTTAAGTTTTCAGAATATTTTCGAGAATTTAAAAGATTTTTCCATTTTTTTGTTATAATAAGTTAGAAAAGAATGAAAAATACGAGCACAAAAAAAATGAACCTTGGATGGGTTTAGACGAGATTTTTTAGTCTT
>JAFGVN010000092.1 GCA_016937975.1 Clostridia bacterium | reverse complement strand
TCGTAAAAAAAGAAGTTAGAAAAGAACGTAAAGAGGCTAAAAAGGCAAAGTTGCAAGAGTAGTATGATTATGTTATAATGTTTATATGAATATAGTATTATGATAAAAGAGTGGGTTTTGGCCCACTCTTTATACGTATATTTTACAATTAAATAATATGAAGGAGGACGTAAATGGCAAAAAAAAGTGTAACAGAGATAATAGAAGATCTGGTTGCTGATTTTATTGCAAGTCAAGGAATGGAGTTAGTCGATGTAGAATTTGTTAAGGAAGGACAACATCGTTATTTGAGAATCTTTATTGATAAAGAGGATGATAAAATTTCGTTAGATGACTGTAAACTTGTAAGTGATTATCTTAATGATAAAATTGATCAATTAGATCCAATCAAAGAAAATTATTTCTTGGAGATCTCTTCACCAGGAATTGAAAGACCTTTAAAAAAGCCGGCGGACTATGATAAGAATGTAGGTAATATGGTTCAAGCTAAATTATATACACCAATTGACGGTAGAAAAATTGTTGAGGGTACTCTGCTTGGGCTTAATAATAATATTGTAAGCATTGATATGGGCAATGAGAAAGTTGATTTACCAATTGATAAAATCTCATTGATTAAACCAATTATTCAATTGTAAGGAGGGAAAACGTGAAAGGCGAACTATTAAACGCTTTGGACCAAATTGAAAAGGAAAAAGGTATTTCTAAAGAAATCCTATTTGAGACCATTGAAGCGGCTTTAATTACTGCATACAAGAAGAACTTTAATGAAAATGTTCAGAATGTAATTGTAAATATCAATAGAGAAACAGGTGAATTCGAAGTATTTTCGCGTTTTGTCGTTGCTGAAGAAGTAGAAGACGATAAAGTTCAAATCTCTCTAGAGGCAGCTAAAAAGCTTGATTCTAAATATGAAATTGGAGATTTTGTTGACACAAGAGTAACACCTAAAAACTTTGGTAGAATTGCCGCTTTAACTGCAAAACAAGTTGTAGTTCAAAGAATTAGAGAAGCAGAACGTAACTTGATTTTTGAAGAATTCTCAAACAGAGAGTCAGAAATCGTTACAGGTACAGTTCAAAGAATTTCAAAAGGTGTGGTACACATCAATCTTGGAAGAACTGAGGCGATATTATTACCTAGTGAGCAAATGGCAACCGATCGCTATGATCAAGGTGCGAGAATTAAAAGTTTTATCTTAGAAGTTAAGAATACAACGAAAGGTCCTCAAGTTTTAGTTTCTAGAACACACCCTGGTTTTATCAGAAGACTATTTGAATTGGAAGTACCTGAAATTAGAGACGGTTTAGTTGAAATCAGAGGGATTTCAAGAGAGGCTGGCTCAAGAACCAAATTAGCTGTATTCTCAGTAAATGAGGACATTGATCCAGTAGGTTCATGTGTAGGTACAAAAGGTACTAGAGTACAAAATATCGTAGACGAATTAAACGACGAAAAAATTGACATCATTGAATGGTCAGAAGATCCAGTTGAATATATTGCAAATGCACTGAGACCATCAAAAGTTGAAAAAGTTATTTATTCGGAAGATGAAAAAGCAGCATTAGTTGTTGTTCCAGATTATCAATTGTCTTTAGCAATTGGTAAAGAAGGACAAAATGTTCGTTTAGCAGCAAAATTAACAGGATGGAAAATTGACATCAAGAGTGAAACACAATTCAAAGATGCATTAAACAGTGGAGAAATTGATCTTGGAGAAGACTTTGATGTTGATGCTGAATTTGATTTCCAATAAGGAAACAAGGAGTCTAAAATGAAGACTAGAAAAATTCCTTTAAGAAAATGCTTGGGATGTAATGAACAAAAAGATAAACGTGAATTGATTCGCGTTGTAAAAAATAAAGAGGGTGAGATCAAAATTGATCTCACAGGCAAAGCAAATGGTCGAGGTGCTTACATCTGTAAAGACTTGGACTGTCTTGAAAAAGCTTTTAAAAGAAAAGCAATTGAAAGAGCTTTGCAAAGTAATATTTCTGAAGAGCTCTATGCAAGCATGCGTAAGGAGCTAGAAGATGCAAAATAAGTTATTGACAATGTTAGGCTTTGCACAAAAATCGGGGAATCTTGTTTCAGGAGAGAATACCGTGGAGTTGTATCTGCCTAAAAGAAAGATATCGTTAGTGATTATAACAACAGATGCATCGGAAAATACTCGAGAACGTTTTGTTTCAATGGCAGAACGCTATCAAGTACCATATATCATATGGGGAGACAGAGAAATATTATCTCACGCAATAGGAAAATACAATCGCGCTGTTTATGGAGTGACAAATAAGAAATTTTCTCGAGAAATTTTCAGAATTTATGAAGCTCTATGACCGCTATGAAACGAAAGCGAGGAGAAAATTTGTCAAAGATAAGAGTATATCAAGTTGCAAAAGAATTAAATGTATCAAGCAAAGATATTATTACAAAGTTGGCTGATTTGAAAATAGAAGTAAACAATCATATGAGCACACTTGAAGATAATGAAGTTGCTTTGATACACAAAATATTCAGTAAATCTGATTCTAAACAGAAAGCAGAACAAAATATGACCTCAAAAAAACCAGAACCAAATCATGAAGAAAATCATGATCAAAAGAAATCACCTTCTTGGACAATCGGTACACCAAAAGTAAATCGTCCAAAGAGAAAAAGTGATTTTCAATCTAGAAATAAAAATAAACCTAATCCGCAGGATACACATAGACCAAAGTCTAAAGTAGAACAACAATTGGAAAATATTAAGACTCAAGTGCCTAAAAATGCTCCTCAAAAACCAGTACAGGCAGTTGAAAAACCAGTTGAAAAACCAGTTGTTAAGCCTGTAGTTGAGGAAAAACCAGTTGTAGAAAATACACCTGTTCAAACTAGTGCACCAGAAAATATTGTTGCTACACCTGTTGAAAAACCAGTTGAATCAAAACCAATTGAAAACAAAGTACACCATGATTCAAATACTGCTAGAAAACAGGAACATAGTAATAAACCATATGATGGCAATAAAAAACCATATGATGGTACAAAGAAACCATATGATGGTACTAAAAAACCTTACGATGGTACAAAAAAACCATATGATGGTACTAAAAAACCTTATGATGGTCAGAAGAAACCTTATGATGGTACAAAAAAACCATATGATGGTACTAAAAAGCCTTATGATGGCCAAAAGAAACCATATGATCCATCTAAGAAAAACAGCGATTCAAAACCACCATATAATAATCAAAGAGATTCAAGCACTTCAAACAGATCTCAAGGTGATTATAGCTCTCGCCCAAATAATAATGACAATAGAGGTGGAAATAAGCCGTTCGACAAAAATGCGAAATCTTTCACCAAGAAGGTAGAACCAATGCCAGTTGAAACAATTGCTCCTGAAAAAGAGAACCGTAAGAAAGTTAATAAAGTTAAAAAGAAAAAAGTTGATACACGTTTTGAAAAAGATGCCAGCTTAGAAGAAAAGTTCAGTAAAAAAGTTAAAAACAAAAAGAAAAAAAGAACAGATCGAGCTTTCGATAATTCTAAGTACTTCGACGTAGAAGGTAACTTATTAATTCCACAACAAGTATCAGTTGGTACATTTGCTGAAATGTTAGGTCAGCCTGTTTCTGATGTCATTATGAAACTTATGTCCACAGGTATTATGGCAAATGTTAATCAAGAAATTGAGTTTGAAACAGCAGAACTAATTGCTATGGAATTTGAGATTCCTTGTAAATTATTAGTACCTGTTGATGAAACAGATGAATTAATCGAATCGTTCTTTGAAGATAACAATGAAAGTGAATTGACTTTAAGACCACCAGTTGTTACAGTAATGGGTCACGTTGACCATGGTAAAACATCTTTACTTGACGCCATTAGAGAAACTGCAGTTACAGATCGTGAAGCAGGTGGTATCACTCAACATATTGGTGCTTCTGAAGCAACTATTAACGGACAAAAAATTGTATTCTTAGATACACCAGGCCATGAGGCATTTACAACATTACGTGCACGTGGTGCTCAAGTAACAGATATTGCTGTACTGGTTGTTGCTGCTGATGATGGTGTTATGCCACAAACTATTGAGGCTATTGACCATGCCAAAGCTGCAGGTGTGCCAATTATTGTAGCAATAAATAAAATTGACAAACCTGGCTGTAATCCTGATCAAGTCAAAAGTGAATTATCGGAACACGGTATCGTTGTTGAAGACTGGGGCGGAGATGTTATCAGTGTTGAAGTATCTGCACTTAAAAAGATTAACATCGAAGGTTTGTTAGAGATGATTTTATTACAAGCGGAAGTTTTGGAACTAAAAGCGAATGCAAATCGTCATGCTACAGGTACAATAATTGATGCGAAAGTTGATAAGGGCCGTGGTATTGTTACAACTTTATTGATCCAAAACGGTACATTAAAAATTGGGGATTCAATTGTATGTGGTAGTGCTCATGGTCGTGTTAGAGCGATGTATAACCATGTTAACAAACGCATTAAAGAAGCAGGTCCTTCTTCAGGTGTTGAAATAACAGGTTTAACTGAAATTCCAGTTGCTGGAGATCGATTCTTTGTTGTAGGGGATGACAAACTTGCTCGTCAATTGGCAGAGAGAAAACAACTTGAAGAAAGAAATGTAGCACTAAAGAGTACGCCACAACATGTAACTTTAGAGGATATCTTCGACAGAATCCAAGCTGGTAAAACAAAAGAAATCAAAATTGTTATTAAAGCTGATGTTCAAGGTTCATTAGAAGCATTAAAAACATCTTTAGTAAGATTATCGAATGAAGAAGTAACGGTTAATGTTATTCACTCTGCAGTAGGTACAGTGACTGAATCTGATGTCTTGTTAGCTTCTGCTTCTGATGCAATTATTATTGGTTTCAACGTTAGACCAATTACTGTAGTTGAACAACTTGCAATTCAAGAGGGTGTTGAACTTAAAACATATAGAATTATTTATGAAGCCATCAACGATGTATCTGATGCATTAATTGGTATGCTTGATCCAGTATACAAAGAAGAAATTCTTGGTAAAGTTGAGGTCCGTCAAACCATTAAAGTACCTAATATTGGTATGATTGCTGGTTGTTATGTCTTAACGGGTAAAGTAACTAGAAATGCTGAATTTAGATTAATTCGTGAAGGTATTGTTGTTCATGAAGGTAAAATCAGTTCATTAAAGCGTTTCAAGGATGATGTTAAAGAAGTGGCAACTGGATACGAATGTGGTATCGGTTTTGAAAGCTTTAACGACATGAAAGAAGGCGACATCATTGAAGCCTTTGAAATGGTAGAAATCAAAAGAAAAAAATAGTAGACGCGTTAACAGCGCGTTCTGCTGTTTCTAGAAAGTAGGTGACTTATGGGATCTACAAGAAATAGAAGAGTTTCTGAAGAAATAAGAAAAGTAGTAAGTGATTTACTATTGAGAGGATTAAAAGATCCTCGTATTTCAAAGTTTACTTCTGTAACTGATGTACAAACAACACGTGATTTAAGATATACTTATATTTATATCAGTGTTTATGATCCAAATGCAAATCGTCAAGAAACGGTTGAAGCTTTAAACCGTGCAAAAGGTTTTATTCGTAATGAAATCGGTAAAAATATTGATTTAAGATATACACCTGAACCAATCTTCAGAGAAGATGATTCAGTAGATAATGCAATGCACATACAAGATATCTTAAGTAAGGTCGTTTCTACTGAAGATGATGACTATGAAGTTGAATACGAAAATGAAGAAGATGATGACTATGAAGATGATGACTATGAAGATGAGGATGACGATGTTTAAAATTTTTAAGACCATCTTAGATCATCAAAATAGTTGCTTAATAATCCCACATCAGTCACCAGATGGTGACTGTTTGGGATCTTCATTTGCATTGTCTCATTTTTTTGATCAAAACAAATGTACCAACCATATTTTAATGGATGATACAATTCCTACCAATTATCTTTTCCTTGAAAAGGAGAATATGATTAGAAGCATGGATGTTCTAGACAACAATTTTATGTATGATTATATCATCATTCTAGATACTTCAAGTAAAGATCGAGTAGGTGCATTACCTGAGGTTTTAACCTATGGAAAACAAATTATTGTTATTGATCATCATAAAACCAATGCTTATTTTGGAGACCACAATATTGTGGATATGATTTCCTCAGTTGGAGAGATCCTCTATAACATGATGATTGATCTGAATTATGCTTTTGATGCTGAAATTGCTATTGGTTTATACACATCAATCATAACGGATACAGGTGAATTTAGATATTCCAATACGACACCTGAAGCCATAAGAGCTGTAGCAAATTTGTTTGAGACGGGCTTTGACTTTGAACAAGTCAATCGAAATATTTTTTCCAATCAACCCTTATCAAAAGTGAAATTAAAAAGCGAAGCACTTTCTAATCTTAAACTTTATCATAATAACCAAGTCGCAATTATGTCTGTTACCCAAGAGATGCTTAATCGCTTAAAATGTGAAATGTTCCATTCTGATGGCATCGTCGAAGCTGGTAGAGACATAGAAGGTGTTGAAGTCTCAGTTTTATTAAAAGAGATGAATCCAGGAAACATAAAAGTAAGTTTAAGATCCAAATCTTTTGTCGATGTTAGTGAAGTATCACTTATATTTGGTGGCGGTGGTCATGTCCGTGCAGCAGGTTGTACTGTTAATGATCATTTGAATGCAGTGGAAGAAAAGATTGCAAAACTGCTGGGAGAACGATTATCATGAATGGTGTTTTAAATATATATAAAGATCAAAATATGACTTCCCATGATGTAGTTGCAATAGTTAGAAGAGTATTAAAAACAAAAAAAGTTGGTCATACAGGGACTCTAGATCCAATGGCAACTGGCGTATTACCCATATGTATTGGCCAAGCCACAAAAATTGTTGATTTTCTTCAGGCAGACAAAAAGACATATATTGCAGAATTAACATTGGGGGTTACAACAGATACTGAAGATGCTTGGGGTGAAGTACTTGAAACAAAAGAAGTTCACGTCACAGATGATGAGATCTCTAAAGCAATTTTGTCATTTGTTGGAGAAATCGAACAAGTTCCTCCTATGTATTCCGCTTTAAAAGTTAAAGGTAAAAAACTATACGAACTGGCTAGAGAAGGCAAAGTCATCGAAAGACAAGCTAGAATCCGTCATATTTATCAAATTGAAATATTATCCATAGCAGACAATAAGGTAAAATTTGAAGTTGTCTGCTCAAAAGGTACATATATTCGAACTTTGTGTAAAGATATTGGTGAAGTTCTTGGTGTTGGTGGACATATGTCTTCTTTAGATAGATCTGCTACTGGAAATTTTCACAAGGAACAATCCATTTCAATTGAAGATTTAAAAGCAGAATCATTTGATCAATCGGCTCACTTAATTCCAATTGATCTTGCCCTAACTTTTGATAAGAAAATAGAAATAAGTGATAAAGCTAAAGAACTTGTTATGAATGGTGTTAAAATAGATTTAGCACATTACTTTAAATCTGAATTAAAAGCAGAGGATTATGTTATGGTTTATAACCAGCAAGAATTCTTTGCCTTGGCGCAATTTAACCATGATAGATTACAAGTGGTTAAAAGGTTTGATACACAGAGGTCATCATGAAAATTTTACAAAGCTTAAAGCAAATTGGACAACTCAATACAAATACAGCTGTAGCCTTGGGAACTTTTGATGGTGTTCATATTGCACATCAGCAAATCATTTCTAAAACTGTATCTTATGCAAGAGAAAACAACTTGAAAAGTGTAGTATATACTTTCTCAAATCACCCTAGAGAATTGACTCCTGGCATTGAAACACCTAAAAAACTACTCACGCCTACACAAAAAATTGAAATTATCGAGCAATTGGGTGTGGATATTTTAATTATTTTACCATTTGATATGGATCAATTGACAATGGAGCCAGAATATTTTATAGAAGATATTCTTTTAAAGCGTTTGAAGGTTAAACATATTACAGTAGGATATGATTTTCGTTTTGGTAAAAATGCAAAGGGAAATACAAACATGTTAAAAGAATATAGTGAGCAAATGGAATTTTCATTAGATGTAGTCGAGCCAATTCGCTATAAAGGTGTATTAATCTCAAGTACTTTTATTAGAAATTGTCTTTTAAGTGGTGATGTCCATTGTGCCAATCGATTACTTGGACGAGCGTATTGTGTTCAAGGCACAGTTGTTACTGGAAAGCAAGTAGGTAGAAAACTTGGTTTTCCTACCATTAATCTTAAAACAGAATTTGAAATGTCCGTCTTAAAACCTGGTGTCTATGCAACGATGACCGATATTGATGGTAAAATATATTACAGTGCGACCAATGTGGGTTTTAACCCAACATTTGATCAAGAACATTTTACAATAGAAACGTTTATTTTCAACTTTAATAAGGACATTTACGGTCATAAAGTTAAAATAATTTTTGAAGAATACATTCGCCCAGAAATTAAATTTGATAATTTAGAAGATTTGATTCAGCAAATTGGAGACGATGTGACTCAAATAAAAAAATATTTTAACTTAAGTGATTTCGATAATTAAATATAATCCAAAAGGTTTACAAAGTCTGTCTTCTATGATAAACTTTAACTCGACCATTAGCTATGATTCGCGAATCACCGACGGAACTCTCGGCTAACGGCATATATAAAATGGAGGTGTAATTATGATTACAAAAGAAAAGAAATTAGAAATTATTGAAGAATTCAAAACAAAAGAAGGCGATACTGGTTCTCCAGAAGTTCAAATTGCTTTGTTAACTTTCAAGATCAATGACTTAAACGAACACTTAAAAGTTCACAAAAAAGATCACCACTCAAGAAGAGGTCTTTTAAAGATGGTTGGTCAAAGAAGAAGCTTAGAAACTTATCTTGCAAAAAGTGATGTAGAAAGATACAGAACTTTAATGAACAGATTAGGTTTAAGAAGTAAATTCTAATTAGAGGAGGGTATAAACCCTCTTTTCTTTTTATGTTAAAACAAATCTTATAATTATGCGCAAAGACCAATGGTTTAAAACATACTGGTCTTGTGGTATAATGAAAAGAGTGGTTAGAATTTATTGGAACATCAATGGTTGATGAGCCTACTTATTGTAAAAAGTATTAATATGAATTAATTCTTTTTAGAGTAAGTAGGATAAATTCTAATCATAGCAAGAATGAGCAAAGCTCAAGGAGGTTATGAAATGGCAAATAATGATAGCGTATTAGATGTATGCGCGACTAACTTCACAACATCGGCTGTGAAAAATGAAGTAAGAGTTTTTGAAACTGAAATTGGCGGGAGAAAATTTTCTGTTGAAATCGGTAAGGTAGGTTTATTGACCAATGGTGCAGCATTAGTAAAATATGGTGATTCTGTATTGTTATCTACTGTGGTAGCGTCAAAAGAAGCTAGAGAAGGTATTGATTTCTTCCCATTAAGTGTAGATTATGAAGAAAAAATGTACTCTGTTGGTAAAATTCCAGGTGGTTTCGTTAAAAGGGAAGGCAGACCTTCTGAAAAAGCAATCTTAAATGCAAGATTAATTGACAGACCGTGTAGACCAATGTTCCCAGATGGGTTCTTTAACGAAGTACAATTAGTGATCTCAGTATTATCTGTAGATCAAGATTGTCCACCAGAATCATTTTCTATCACTGCAGCATCTATGGCAATTGCAGTTTCAGATGTTCCTTTTGAAGCAACTGTTGCAGGTGTAGTAGTGGGTTATGTAGATGGTGAATATGTTGTTAACCCTACCGTTGAACAAATGGAAAAATCTAAATTAAATTTAACTGTTGCAGGTACACATGAAGCAATCGTTATGGTAGAAGCTGGTGCAGATATTTTAACTGAAGATGAAATGCTTAATGCAATTATGTTTGGACATAGAGAAATCCAAAAGATTGTTGAATTCATTGACAACGTTAGAGCTGAAGTAGGCAAAGTAAAAATGCCAGTTCCAGAAATAATTGTAAATGAAGAATTAAAGAAAAAAGTATATGACTTTGCTTATGACCGAATGGATCAAGCCGTTAGAATTCACGAGAAAAAAGCAAGAAACTATGCTTGTGATGACATTAAAAAAGAATTATTGGAAGCTTTCAAGGAAGAATATCCTGATGATTTGAAAACAGTTGCTGCATTCTATAAGAAAATTGAAAAAGAAACTGTAAGAAAATTGATTATTCATGAAGGTATTCGTCCTGATGGTCGTAAATATGAGGAAATTAGAACAATTTCAACGGATACTTCATTATTACCAAGAACACATGGTTCAGCTTTGTTCCAAAGAGGTTTAACACAAGCTTTAACAATTACATCTTTAGGTGCATTATCAGAAGCACAAAGAATTGATGGTTTAGGTATAGAAGAATCAAAGAGATATATGCACCATTACAACTTCCCACCATTCTCAGTTGGTGAAACTGGATTTATGCGTGGTCCTAACAGAAGAGCAATTGGACACGGTGCTTTGGCTGAAAGAGCATTAGTACCTGTATTGCCAACAGAAGAAGCATTCCCATATGCAATCAGATTGGTATCTGAAATTGTAACTTGTAACGGTTCTTCATCAATGGCAAGTATTTGTGGTTCTTCTATGTCATTAATGGATGCAGGTGTTCCAATTTCTGCACCTGTTGCGGGTATTGCAATGGGCTTAATGCAAATGGATGACAAAATTGTTATTTTATCAGATATTCAAGGTTTAGAAGATTTCATGGGTGATATGGACTTCAAATCGGCGGGTACTCGTGAAGGTATTACCGCAATTCAAATGGATATCAAAATTGATGGTTTAAGTGAAGACTTATTAAGAAAAGCATTAGCACAAGCAAAAGAAGGTCGTTTACACATTTTAGACGAGATGGAAAAAGAAATTTCGGAAGCTAGACCTGAAATGTCACCATATGCCCCAAGAGTTTACTCAATGCAAATTCATCCTGATAAAATCAGAGACGTTATTGGACCTGGTGGTAAAGTTATTACTAAGATTACGACTGAATGTGATGTTAAGATTGAAATTACTGATGATGGTCTTGTGTTAATTACTGCAGCAGATGGCAAAGGTGGAGAAGAAGCTAAGAAGCGAATTGAAGCTATTGTTAAAGAAATTGAAGTTGGTGAAATTTACACAGGTAAAATTGTAAGAATTATGAACTTTGGTGCCTTTGTTGAATTGATTCCTGGCAAAGAAGGTATGTGTCATATTTCTCAATTAGATACAAAACGTGTTGAGAAAATCGAAGATCACTTTAAAGTTGGCGATCAAATTACAGTAAAGGTAACTGAAATTGACAAGCAGGGTAGAGTTAATCTATCAAGAAAAGTATTATTAAAAGAAGAAGAGAAAGCTGCGGCTGAATCAAACTAATTATGAGGCCCGAAAGGGCCTTTTCATTCATAAGTAGGTGAATTTATGGGCAATCTTATAGATTTCAATCAAGCTAAATCTAAAGTTGAAGAAAAGCAAAAAGCAAAAGAGAAGGTAAAAAAGAATAATCAAAAGGTAATTTCTAAGGTAAAAAACCGTAGACAATTTCAAATTAATCCAAAAACTTTCTATATTATTATTGCCTTATGCATACTTTTACCACTTCTTTTTTCTAGGATACAACCTTAGGTTGTATTTTTTTGCAGTATAATGAATTGACATGCAAGCTCTTTTTGTTATAATAAATTATTAAATTAAATAGTAAGGAACAACTGTATGTATCAGAAACACATATTAAAAAATGGTATTCAACTTGTAACAAAACAAATCCCATCTTATCGTTCTGCTTCAATTGGTGTTTGGGTAAAGGTTGGTTCAATGCATGAATCACCCGAAGTCAATGGAATCTCACACTTTATAGAACATATGATGTTCAAAGGAACTAAAACATGGGACGCTAAAGCTATCGCAGAGTTTTTTGATGGCGTTGGTGGTGATTTGAATGCTTTCACTTCGAAAGAATGCACATGTTTTCATGCCAAGGTATTGGATAACAACTTACCTGAAGCCATTGCAGTTATTGGAAACATGATTTCCTTTCCTTTAATGAATTCAGACGATATTGAAAAGGAAAAAGGTGTTGTACTGGATGAAATTGATATGGCTGAAGACTCGCCAGATGATGTAAGTTATGATCTTATAGCTTTGACGACCTTTAAAAATGGCTCTTTAGGTCAACCCATTTTAGGTAACAAAGATACTGTATCTACCTTTGACCAGGAAAAAATTCACGATTATCTTCAAAGTCATTACACGACAGATAATGTAATCATCTCCATAGCTGGTAGTTTTGATGAAGTAAAAGCCATAGAAGCAGTTGAAACATCTTTTCAATTGCCTCAGAGAACAAGATTTCTTGAGGAAAGTGAAAATAAATTTCATGGTGAAACTGCATTTATCTATAGAGATATAGAACAGGTTCATTTAGAGATTACTTATGAAGGTATTTCATATTGTAGCGAAAAGGTTTTTACATTGGCAGCCATTAATGCTATGTTTGGAGCTAGTGTCAGTTCAAGATTGTTTCAAAATATTAGAGAAACACACGGTCTTACTTATGCAATTAATTCCTATATTTCTCAATATGAAACCTGTGGTCTTGTGAATATTTATGCTAGTATGAGTATTGATAATTTACAACCGGTACTTGAACTCCTCAAGAAAGAGATTAAGGATATCATAACTGAAGGTTTTAGCAATGAAGAACTTTCACGTATCAAAAATCAAATCAAAGGAAACTACATTTTAGATTTAGAAGGTACCGAAAGCTATATGAATCTCATAGGAAAAGGGGCATTGTTTAATAAACCGGTGTATTCCATTGAAGAAATAGAAATGAGAATTGATGCCATCGACTTAGAATCTGTGAACATCTTAGCTAAAAGCATTTTATCTAGTAATCCGGCTATTTCACTCGTTGGCAGAGTCGATGATGCTTCTATAGAAATGTGCAAAAAATACTTACAGGAGGTCTTATGAAAGAAATCGTAAAAGTCGTAAATCATTCCAAACATCCTCTTCCATCCTATGAGACTGTTGGAGCTGCAGGTATGGATCTTCGTGCTAATTTAGAATCGCCAATTATTTTAAAACCTATGGAGCGCATGTTAGTTCCTACAGGTTTATTTATGGAAATACCATTTGGCTATGAAGGCCAAGTACGTCCAAGAAGTGGTTTGGCTATTAAACATGGCATATCACTCATTAATTGTGTAGGAACAATTGATTCTGATTATCGTGGAGAATTAAAGGTTCCTGTTATTAACTTAAGTAATGAGCCCTTTGAAATAAAAGATGGGGAAAGAATTGCACAGTTTGTCTTAGCAAAACATGGTATTGTAGAATGGTCTGTAACAGATGATTTGGAATCGACACACCGAGGAGCAGGTGGATTTGGATCCACTGGAAAGTGATAGGGAGTTTTATGGGCATAGTCGTTCAAAAATATGGTGGTACTTCTGTACGTACTGCATCATCTAGAGAAATTATTATTAAAAATGTCAAAGCATTAATAAATGACAATAAAAAAGTAGTGCTTGTTGTCTCAGCAATAGGAAGAGAAGGAGCACCTTATGCAACGGATTCATTGATTAACCTTATTAATGAACCCGGCGTTGAAGCAAATTCTAGAGAATTGGATTTAATTATGAGTTGTGGTGAAACCATTTCTGCAGCTATACTGGCGAACACTTTAAAGGCTCATGGTGTAGAAGCCGTCGCTTTAACGGGTTTTCAAGCTGGCATACTAACGACTTCTGAGTTTAACAATGCAACTATTGTTAATATTAATCCATCGCGTATTCATGATTTCCTTAATGAAAACAAAGTTGTTGTTGTAGCAGGTTTTCAAGGTATGGATACCAATGGTGATATTACGACCTTAGGAAGAGGTGGTAGTGATACCTCAGCAGTTGCACTTGGTGAAGCCTTAAATGCTGATATGATTGAAATTTACACGGATGTAGATGGTATTATGACCGCTGACCCTCGTATTGTAGAAACTGCAAATGTTTTAGAAAGTGTTACATATGATGAAGTTTACCAAATGGCAGTTTATGGTGCAAAAGTTGTTGATCATAATGCTGTGGCAATTGCTAGAAGATCAGGGAAGCCTATCGTCATTAAAAATACTTTTTCCGATGCAGAAGGTACTGTTATTGCTGATGAAGATACTTTAAAGAAAATGCTGAAAGATAGTAAAAAGTTAATAACAGCTATTACCAGTCATAAATCAGTTCGACAAGTAACCATAGATATCAACAACCAAAGTGATAAAAGTGAAGCTTTACTTAATGCTTTGGAAAAACATGAAATTGCAATGGACATGATAAACTTCCTTGAGGACCGTACTATCTTTACAGTGAAGCAATCACATATAGAAAAGTTAAAGGAAATCTTAAGTCATTTAGAAATCAATTATACTTTTTCTGAGGAGTGTGGAAAAATTACAGTAGTAGGGTATAAAATTCATGTTGTACCTGGCGTGATCAAGAAAACCGTCTTTACTTTATCTAAGGCTGATATTGAAATCTTACAGTCAACAGACTCCAACACAACGATTTCATTCTTAATTGGAAAAGATCACGTTGAAGAAGCAGTTCGACTGTTACATGAAACCTTTGAATTATAAAACCCGAAAGGGTTTTTTTCTTTCGGGTTACTTTTGAATTTGATCAAGAAAATTATGTACTTGCTCTTCATATTTTCTTTTGTCCATATGGATAGATTTCGCATGTACTGCTTCGGGCACTGTAAATAAGACTTTCTTACCTTGAAAAGTATTATATAATTCATGAACCATTGGATAAGGGACATAATCATCTGCTTCTCCATGAATAAACATCATAGGACATGAAATATCTTTTAAAAACACTTTATAATCAATGAATGATAATTTAAATTTATAAAATAAGCCTAAGTAGATGTCTGTTGGTTTTGTTAAAAGTCGTAGAAGGGGATGATGATCTTCAGCGGCTCTTATTTTCATTAATTCATAAGCATTGTCGTAACCACAATCCTCTATGCAAAAGCTTAATCTCGGTTCCAATGCAGCAAATTGCATTGCCGTAGAAGCACCCATGGATTCCCCATGGATACCAATGGTATGACTTCTATAATGTTCAAAAATATAATCAAAGGCAACTTGAACATCGTATTTTTCCAAGTAACCTAAAGTGGTATAGCTGGATTTGTTATAACCATGATTTCTATGATCGTACATTAAAACTGAATAACCACGCTTTAGATAAATATCAGCATATTTTTTCATACTATCGTAATTGCCTGTAATACCATGACTTAAGATAACAAACTTATCAGGATTGTTGTGATAAATAATCCCTTGTAAATTACAACCGCTCTTGCTTTTTAATGTAATTCTCTCTTTTCTGAATTGATCTAAATACAAAGGATCATATGTTTGATTTTCGAGTTCATAATTTCTTATTTTTTCATGGGTATGAACCTTTGGAAATATTATTTTATTACTATAATATACAATGCCAAGCATGAAAACTATTGCGAATAACATAATAAAAATAAATAAGTATATCATAAAACCTTCCTTTCATTCCTATTATATCACAAGGTATCTTAAAATACCCTTAATCTAACACTTTGTAAGAGGATTTATGTCATTCTTTTACATTGTAAACCCACTGTATTCATGCTATATTTGTGTACGGAGGAACTCTATGTCAAAAAAATCAATTTTAAAAGGTACAATGATTATAGCTGTTGCTGGTTTATTTGCTCGATTTATTGGGCTTTTTTTTAGAATACCCTTAACTGCTTTAATTGGAGATGAAGGCATTGGTATTTATTCATTTCCAATGGCTTTATTTGTACCACTATCAGCTATTGTAATTCAAGGTCCACCAACAGTAATCGCCAAGATTGTGTCAGAAAAAGATGCTCTAAGTAAAAAAGAAGATATTAGTTTAATCTATCATGCCAGTAAAAAACTCATGATAAAAATAGGCTTTTCTGTTTTTGTACTTATGTTACTCTCTGCACCAATACTCGGCAAATATGTTTGGTCAGAATCAGTGATGTTTCCGTATTTAGCATTGTCTTTAGCGCCAATTTTATTGGCTTATTCATCTATATATACAGGCTTATATCAAGGATTACAAGATATGAGAGCTATAGCATACCAACAATTGGCGGATGGGATTGGACGTCTATTTTTTGGCTTATTAATAGCAAAGCTATTCATCCGTTATGGTGTCGTTCAAGGTGCAACTGGCGCTGTTTTAGGAACAGTCATAGGTGCCTTAGCTGGCTATATTGTCATTCTTCTTTTCCACAAACTACGTGGTAAAAGCATTTTAAAAGTTGAACATTCCAAAGATGCATTAAAGTCTCTGGAAATAAAAATATTTAAATCCGCATTACCAATTACTATAGGTGCTATTGGAGCATCATTAATTCCACTTGTGGATGCACTTTTATTACAAAATCGTTTGTCAATTGCTGGTTTTGAGCAAAATGAAATCTACAGTTTAAATGGTATTGTCAGTAATGTCAATGCCTTAATCAATGTTCCTATGATTATTGGCGTTGCCATTAGTCTTAATGTTATACCTAACATTGCAGCTGCAAAGGTTATTGATATCAAACGTTTACAAAATCGTATGCGTTCAGCTATGATTTTAGCAATTTCATTGGCTTTGCCTAGTGGTATAGGTTTATTTTTAGTTGGAAAATCAATTTTTTCTGTTTTCTATCCTTCTATGTCAATCAACCATTGGCTTATAGAGATTTTTAGTATTTCTATTATATTTTCGATGATTAATCAATCCTTTATAGGCATACTCCAAGGTGCAGATCATGAAAGATTACCGGTTAAAAACTTTTATATTGGTTTAATTGTTAAATTTGTATTTAGTTATATACTACTCGGTATTCACAGGATTAATATTCACGGTGCAGCAATTTCAACTTTAATTGCATATGTAGTCATCTTATTCTTAAACTATAGAAGTTGCAAGGACTTGCTTAAGTTTAAATTGGACTTAAAATATATGATTTTCTATCCACTGCTCAATACTACCCTTATGGGGATTGTTGTAGTTGGTATGATTTATTTAGGTCATTTGTTAAACCATATAACACTTTTTTCTCTTCTAGCTATTGTCATAGGGGCAGGCGTTTATGGTATACTTTTATTAACAACAAAAGTGGTACATATAAAAGATATTCCTATATTAAATAAATGGGTAAAACATGAAAGCAATTA
Organism: Clostridia bacterium; assembly: GCA_016937975.1. Classification (GTDB taxonomy): domain Bacteria; phylum Bacillota; class Clostridia; order Peptostreptococcales; family Acidaminobacteraceae; genus JABXKX01. The sequence continues at coordinate 18,701 of JAFGVN010000092.1, read as the reverse complement.
AAAGATTAACGATTCTTGTCGTTGGATGCTCAATTTCCTTGATTATTACTTTGTCAATTATTGATTATATGCATCTTGATGATCAACAACCTGATTATAATTCAAAATATGCTATTAATGAAATAGAAAAATATGAGGCTTCAAGTGAAGCATCAAATCCATCAGTTATTAATGATGTTGTCCTAAAAGAACCTGAGAATGTTTTTGAAGAAAATGATCTTATGCCTGTATTTACAATTAATTTTATAACAGAAGCTATTAAAACTCGAATAAATGGGATCTCATACCATGAGAATCCTTATATATCCTATGAAGATTTACGTTACTTACAAGTTTCCTATTTTGATTTTAATGGCAACACTCAGGTAGGTGAATTAATCGTCAATGAAAAAGTTGCCAATGATCTTATAGGTATATTTAAGGAACTTTACGCTCATCAATATGCAATTAATAAGATTCAACTTATTGATGCATATGACGCAGATGACAATCTGTCCATGGAAGATAATAATACGTCCGCTTTCAATTATCGTTACATGACCAATCACAAGACCTTATCAAACCACGCTTACGGCATTGCCATCGATATTAATCCTTTGCAAAATCCATATATTTCTGGTAAAACGGTTTTACCAGAAGGAAGTCAAACCTTTTTAAATCGAGAAGTGTATCAACAAGGTATGATAATTAAAGGCGATATATGTTATAATGCATTTATATCCCGAGGTTGGACCTGGGGTGGAGATTGGATATCATTAAAGGATTATCAACATTTTGAGAAGAAATTACAGGAGTAATTATGATTAAAATGCAATTGAACACTGTTAAAAACGGCATGATTATAGGAGAGGACATCTACAATAATTATGATGTACTCATTATTGCTAGTGGTACAGTGATTACAGATAAAATTTTTCAGCAAATTGAGAGATTAGGGTTAGATGAAGTTCATATTATTGAAAAAGATGTGAACGGAGACAATCAAATTGTCATAATAAAAGATGATATTCAAAATCTCTATGAAAATACCGTTGAATCATTTAAAAACTTATTTAATTCAATTAAATTTGGAAAGCAAATTATCTCTGAAGAAGTTGAAGAAATTTTAGCGCCAATGCTCATGGAAGTAAAACACAATCCGTCTTTGGCTAAAAAGCTTTGGCAAATAGAGGCTTGTGATGAATATACTTATGATCATTCCGTTACCGTCAGTATGGCTTCTGCATTACTGGGTAAATGGATGAACATGACCGATAAACAAATCAATGAATTGGCAATAGCAGGTTTACTCCATGATATTGGTAAATGTAATATTCCTGATGAGATTTTAAAAAAACCTGATCGTTTGACTGATGAAGAGTTCAAAGTGATGAAAACCCATGCTACTTTAGGTTATTTGCTTGTTAAAAATAGTAAGGACCTGTCTAATGAGATTATTGAAGGCGTCTATCAACATCATGAGAAATTTGATGGTAATGGCTATCCAAACAAGCTAGTAGGTGAAGACATTCATATTTATGGTCGTTTAATTGCCATAGCTGATGTTTATAGCGCAATGACATCAAATCGAGTATATCGTAAAAAAATGTCACCATTCTTAGTCGCAAAGTTGGTTACAGAATATTCCTTTGGGTATTTAGATCCTGTAGCAGTGAACATATTTTTACAAAATGTAGGTAATTTTTATGTAGGCACTTTAGTTAAACTTAATAATGGTATGATAGGACAAGTTGTCATGGTCAATAAACTCGATCCTTACCGACCACTGGTTAAAGTCAACAATGATTATATTGATCTTTCTAAACATTATGAAATTGAAATTGATTCATTAATCGATTAGGCCTTGAAAATTCAACCAAATTATACTATGATGAGCTGACCACCACTTTGTGGTGGTTCTATATTTAGGAGAAAAAATGAAATTAAAATTAAAAATTCAAAAGAAATTAAAAAGGGATTTAAAACTTCAAGCAGAAACCCAAGAATTGGATAGAGCTGAATATGTAGCAAAAAGCATATGTGCGTATTTAGACACAAAAACATTATTATCGGATCAAGAAATAATGAGTTTAATTCAAGATCAAAAGGAAAAAGAAGAAGCATTAGCAAGTTATTTAATAACTGTTGAAAAGAACGATGCCCTTGATGAGAAAGAAAAAACAAATCTCATTAATCAATACAAATATGAACATTTAATATTTGAAAACCAATATAGTAAAAACAAAAAATCTGAAAACTTAATTATTGAGTTAACAGAAGTATATTACTATACATGTCTAAGTATGGCTATTCAAAGAAAAATGGGGTTGGAAAACTTTGTTGAACAAATGATTTATCATTACAAATAACCTTTTGTGTTATTTGTTTTTTTCTTTTGAACCCTATTGTGTCCAGGGTTATCCTATTAAGGTTTCTTGTGCTTTTGTTTCAATAAAACGCTATATATGGTATAATTAATTGGATATGGAGGTACTATGGCTAACAATACTAATACAAAGAAAAAAACAACAACATCTCAAAAAACAACATCTAAAAAAAGTACAGCAAAGAAAAACAGCAAAAAAGCTGTAGCACAAAATGTGGATTATTATGAAATAAAGCTTTTAATACTAATTGCTTTTACTGTTTTATCTATTTTTTCTTTACATACTTCTTTAGTGGGAGTAGTAGGTGCTTTTATTCAACATATTTACTTTGGACTTTTTTCCTTTGGTGGGTATGCTTTACCTTATATAATTTTAATTGGCGGATTTTATAAAATTAACAACCGCTTAATTCCTTATAGAATGAAAACAATTATCGGTTTAAGTATTTTATTTTTAAGTATTCTCCTAATGGTTAATTTACTTAACATTGATATCTTAAATCAAGAACATTTAAGCACTGGTAGTATTCTATCTTTAAATCATCTTAAAGCAATTTATGATGATGGTGTTGAATTACATGGTAGTGGATTGTTAGGGACTTTAATCGGGGCATTGTTTATCAAACTCATTGGAAAAGTTGGTTTGTACATTGCAATCTTCACATTATGGTTAGTTGCTTTTGTATTGATTACCAACGTTAAATTAACTCTTTGGTTTAAAAGGCAATACGAGCGTTTGAAAGTAAAACGTCTACATAAGAAAGAAATTAAGGCACATGCTAAAGAAGAATATATTAAAGGTTCTGAAAAATTAGAGCAACAACGTTTAAAAGAAGAAGAAAAAATACGTCTTCAAAAAGAAAATTCACTTGAAAAGGAAAAACAAGTGCAATTAAATAAGGCTTTGGAAAAGGTTGATTTAAGATTAAAGGCTGAAGAGAAAGAACATCAAAAGAAATTAGAGGAATTTGATGCGATGTTTACTCAATCACCTACACGATCTATTGTTGACAAGCTTTTAAAGAAATCTGAAGTACCTTCTGCAGATGAACTTAAATTAAGAAGAGAAGCTCAGTTAAAAGTAAATCAAGAAAACGAAAATAAAGAATCTCGTTTTCAACAATTTGAAGAAGACGGCTATATATTTGATGAAGAGTTTAAAAGTAAAGAGATTATCAAACAATCACCAGATATCTTTGATAATTATCAACCTTCATCCATAGATCCAGATGAAAATATTAAAATTACCGGTTTTGGAACAATAATTGAAGATAGTATTAAGAAGGCATATCATGATTCTGATTTAGACATGCCTGATTTTGATATGCCAATGGCCCACGAATTTGATATTAAAGATCAAATGGATTTCAATGAAGAACTTGTACCAGAAGAGGAGATTATCAGCTCCTTTGATGAGGCCTTTATCCGTGCTGAATCTGAACATCCTACGCCAATTGCCTTCGAAGATGATATTTTTGAGAAGGGTACACCAATGTCAGCTGAAGAAAAAGCAAATGTTGATAAGTTTAATCAGTTAACTAAAGGTTCTTCTGTGACTAAATCTGAAGAGAGTCATATTCCCGATCAGCAAATTATCAATCATATGTCAGAGCGCGTTAAATTGGAATTTGAAAATTACAGAGTGCCAAGCATATCTATTCTAAAGAAGAATACAACAGCCAATACTGAAAACAAAGCAGAACTCTACGAGAAAGCAAATCGTTTAGAAGAAATTCTCAATAACTTTAAAATTGATGCCAGTGTCATTCAAATTACAAAAGGTCCTGCCATAACAAGATATGAATTAGAACTAAAACCTGGTACAAAGATGAGTAAAATCACTAATCTAAGTGATGATATTGCTTTGAACTTGGCAACACAACAAGTACGTATTGCAGCAGTACCTGGTAAAGCAGCCGTAGGGATTGAAGTACCCAATGATACAACTTCCTTAGTGTCTTTACGAGAAGTCTTAGATTCAAAAGAATTCTCTTCATCAACAGGTAAATTAAGTGTCGGTTTAGGAAAGAATATTGCGGGTAAGCCAATTATTGCAGATTTAGCTAAAATGCCCCATACTTTAATAGCAGGTGCTACAGGTTCAGGTAAAAGTGTTTGTGTAAACACCATTATTACAAGTATCTTGCTGAATTCAAAGCCTGATGAAGTAAAATTTTTGATGATTGATCCAAAAGTCGTTGAATTAAATAATTATAATGGTATCCCACATTTGATTCTACCTGTTGTTACAGATCCTAAAAAAGCTTCAGTTGCTCTAAACTGGGCAGTACAGGAAATGACTAGACGGTACTCAGAATTTGCTGAAAGTGGTGTTAGAGATATTAAAGGTTATAATTCTAAATTTGAGTATGATAAAGAGAAATTCATGCCTCAAATTGTTGTCATTATTGATGAACTTGCAGACTTAATGATGGTTGCTCCAAATCAAGTGGAGGATGCAATCTGTCGTCTTGCCCAAATGGCAAGAGCAGCAGGTATACATTTAATCGTGGCTACACAAAGACCTTCTGTTGATGTTATTACAGGTGTTATTAAAGCTAATATTCCATCAAGAATTGCATTTTCAGTTTCTTCAGCAATTGACTCAAGAACTATTATTGATATGTCAGGCGCAGAAAAACTATTAGGTAAAGGTGATATGCTCTACTATCCATCTGGCAGTTCAAAACCGCAAAGAGTTCAAGGTGCATTCATTGGTGATGATGAAGTAGAAGCAGTTGTTAGTGCGGTGAAAAACCAGTTTGATGCTTTTACCTATGATGAAGATTTACTTGAAAATGTATCTAACCATGTACCAACCAGTGAAAGTAATGATGACGAATCAGATGAATATATGGCTGCGGCTATAGAATTAGTTGTTGATATGGAACAAGCATCTATTTCAATGCTTCAACGAAAATTCAAAATCGGCTACAATAGAGCGGCCCGTCTTATAGACGAAATGGAGGAAAGGGGAGTTGTAGGTCCTTCACAAGGAAGTAAACCAAGAACGGTTTTAATCAATAGAAGTGATTTACTATAATGAATATGAAAGTAAAAAATCAAGCACTTTATCAAAATAGTACTTTAATTGTCGATGTACGTACTGTAGAGGAATATGATCAATATCATATTGAGCATGCGATTAATATGCCAATCTTTACACATCAAGAAAGAGAGCATATAGGTACTGTTTATAAAAATCAATCTCAATTGGAGGCTAAAAAACTAGGCGTTAAATACATTAGCTACAAAATTGAAAACATTATGAACCAACTCATTGATTTATCTGAAAATTATCATCAAGTTATTATTTACTGTCAAAGAGGTGGTATGAGAAGTGGGACAGTTGTATCACTTCTCAATGCTGTTGGTCAGGGTAATGTATTCCAGCTAGAAGATGGCATAAAGGGACACCGTCAGTTTTTAATTGAATCCTTACCTGATTTGTTTAAAAAAAAGACCTTCATTACCTTACATGGACACACAGGTGTTGGTAAGACCAAACTACTGAATATCTTGGAAGACAACAATTTGCTTGTTCTCGATTATGAGGGTATTGCTCAAAATGCAGGTTCTGTATTTGGAACAGTCATGTATCAAGGAACGCCACCTTCTCAAAAGCAATTTGAAGAAAAAATTTTTGATCTTTTAATGCGTTCTAATCAAGAATATGCCTATATGGAAAGTGAAAGCAAAAGGGTTGGTACTGTGATTATCCCTACAGAATACATGGATAAAATGACAGAAGGAAGACATATACTGATTGAAACCACATTAAATAATCGTGTAGTTAACTTAATAGAAGACTATAAGCCTTCAGATAATCATGAAGCACTGATTAAATGTGTCAACCACTTAAGAAAACGTATAAGCAACCAGAAAGCAGATGAATTAATAGAAAATATTCAAAAAAATCAATTGGATCAAATGGTTTCATATCTTCTTACAGACTATTATGACCCCATGTATCAATATTCAATCGATCAATATCAATATGACCTGAAATTGTTTTATAAGAACATAAACGATATCATTGAACAGTTATTAAGTTTTAACGAGAAAGGAAATTAAATGCAAAAAGTATACATTGAGACACTTGGCTGTCCTAAAAATCAAATTGATTCTGAAATGATGTTAGGCATTTTAAGTCAACATCATTATGATGTGGCTGAAGTTCCAGAAGATGCTGATGTAATTATTATCAATACATGTGGTTTTATTGAAAGTGCCAAGGAAGAATCTGTTTTGACGATTGTAGAATTTTTAGAATATAAAAAAGAGAAGTGTTCTACATTTATTGTTGCAGGTTGCTTGGTTGAAAGATATGTGGATGATTTAAAACTAGAATTACCTGAAGTGGATATTTTCATAGGTACTACTAAATTTCCTAAAATTGCAGAAGCAATAGCTGCACATGAAGCAGGTCATGAAATTCAAGTAGATGTAGGTGATATCGATATATTAATTCCTGAGAACTTGCCAAGAATTAAAACAACCCCGAGTTATACTGCATATTTAAAGATTTCTGAAGGCTGTGATAACAATTGCACCTATTGTATTATCCCTCAATTACGAGGTAAATACAGAAGTAGAGCTTTTGAAGATATCATAAATGAAGCAAAACAATTAGCCAAATCAGGAGCAAAAGAAATTATTGTCATTGCTCAAGATACCATTCGTTATGGTATGGATATTTATAATGCCTATAGACTACCAGAGTTATTGAAAGCAATTTGTGCTGTCGATGGTGTTTCATGGATTCGTTTAATGTATGCCTATCCAGATGAAATAAATGATGAACTTATTCAAGTTTATAAAGAAGAACCGAAATTAGTAAAATATATAGATATGCCAATACAACACGCTTCAAACACAGTTTTAAAACGTATGAACAGAAAAACTTCACAAGAGCAAATTAGAGATGTCGTCATGCGTTTTAGAAAAGTTATTCCTGAAATGGTTATAAGAACAACCTTAATTGTTGGTTTTCCAGGTGAGACCGATGAAGAATTTAAGGAACTCTATGATTTTATTGAAGAAATCAAATTTGAAAGACTTGGTGTCTTTACTTACTCCCAGCAAGAAGGTACACCAGCGGCTCGTATGCTTAACCAAATTGATGAAGAACTCAAAGTTGAGAGACAAGAATCTATCTTAGAGTTACAACAAGGTATAGCACACAATTATCATAGTACTTACTATGACAAGACCATAGAAGTCTTAATCGAGGAAAAAGTTGAAGATGAAGACGTATACATGGGAAGAGCAAGTTTTGATGCCCCTGAAATTGATGGTTTAGTCTATGTTAATACCAAGAAAAATCTTGAGATTGGTGAAATTGTTTCTGTTGTCATTACGGACTTCTTAGAGTATGATTTAATAGGAGGACTTAAAGATGAACTTAGCAAATAAACTCACATTATCACGTATTTTTATGATACCAATTTTTGTGTATTTTCTTTTACAAGGTACTAAAACATCGATGATGATTGCAGGCATAATTTTTATTTTTGCATCTTTGACCGATTTATTGGATGGTTATATAGCAAGAAGTCGTAATTTAGTTACTAAATTCGGTAAATTTATGGATCCTCTTGCGGATAAATTATTGGTCATGTCGGCATTCATTGTATTAGTTGAATTAAATATTGTTCCTTCTTGGATTGTTATTTTAATTTTAGCAAGGGAATTCATTGTAAGTATTTTTAGAGCAATTGCTGCTTCAGAAGGTATTGTTATTGCAGCTGGTAAACTAGGCAAATATAAGACAACAACTCAGATGATTGCCATTATTCTTTTATGTTTCAGCAATTTTCCTTTTGAAGGTTTTAACATTCCAATGGATCAAATATTTTTGTATATCTGTGCATTTTTGACTGTACTTTCAGGTGTTGATTACATCTTAAAAAATAAACAAGTTTTACAAGAATCCAAATAAACTCGGTTATTCCGAGTTTTTATCTAGGGGGACTATATGAATATATCAATTCTGGCAGTCGGTACTGAACTTTTGATGGGGAAGACAGTTAATACCAATGCCACATATTTATCAGAGCAAATTAATGCATTAGGTCATAATGTTTTATATCATCTAACAGTTGGAGATAATCCTGTTCGATTAAAGGATACATTAAACTACTTGTTGGAGCATTCCGATATGGTAGTGACTACAGGGGGGCTTGGACCAACACAAGATGATCTAACAAAAGAAGTCATTTGTGAAACCTTGGACCTTAAAATGGAAAAGCATGATTTAGCTTACAATATGTTAATTGAACGGTTCAAACAATTCAATGTAGAAATGACGAGTAATAATATCAAACAAGCTTATTTACCCATCGCTTGTATTCCCATGATGAATCAAAAAGGCACAGCACCAGGGTTTATTGCTGAAAAAGATGGAAAATATATTGCAGTATTGCCTGGACCACCATATGAAATGAAACATATGTACGAGAATTCATTAAGACCATTTCTCGAAGAGTTGTCTGACAGTGTGATCATGTCTGAATACATTCATCTATTTGGTATTGGTGAATCCAGTGCCGAATCTGTTATTGATGATTTGATTACAGATCAATCAGATCCAACCATTGCCATGTATGCAAGTGTTGGACAAGTCAGCATAAGAGTCACTTCCAAGGCCAATGATTTTGATACTTGCTATGAGAGAATTCAAAATACGACTGCTGAAATTGTCTCAAGACTTGAACCTTATGTTATTGGCTTTGGAGAAACCAGTTTATTAGATGAAACCATAAAATTATTGCATGACAATTATATGACTGTTGCTTTAGCTGAATCTTGCACTGGTGGTATGTTGGCTTCTGAGCTTATTCAGTTTCCAGGCGCATCACAATATTTTGATTTAGGTCTTGTTACATACAGTAATGAATCTAAAATGAATTTACTCAAAGTAGAACCTGATATTTTAGAGACATACGGCGCTGTAAGTGCTGAGACCTGTGAAGCTATGCTTCACGGTTTAAGACATTTATCTTTTAGTGATGTCTTAGTTTCAGTCACAGGCATTGCAGGTCCTACTGGAGGAACACCAGACAAACCTGTTGGTTTAGTTTATATTGGTATTATGTTGGGAGATTCAATCCAGGTTAAGAAATTCAATTTTACAGGTGACCGTTTAACTATTAGAAAACGAAGTATGCTTAATGCAATTAATATGATACGAGAAGCTTTAAAGCCTTGATTATAAATGGTAAATTATGTAAAATATAAAATAAGAGAATAACTTGACGCCTTTAAAAATATGATTTATACTAAATAAGAACATGTGTTCTGTATTATGAAAGGTAGTTTCTATGAATGAAAAATCAAAAGTATTAGATAACGTATTAAGTCAAATTGAAAAACAATTCGGTAAAGGTTCTATTATGAGACTTGGTGATGAAAACAACAAGCTTAATGTAGAAACCATTTCTACAGGTTCAATGCAATTGGATATTGCACTTGGAACTGGCGGATTCCCGAAAGGAAGAATTATTGAAATATATGGACCTGAATCCTCTGGTAAAACAACACTTACTTTACATGCAATAGCTGAAGCTCAAAAGGCTGGTGGCGTAGCTGCCTTTATCGATGCTGAACATGCTTTGGATCCAGTATATGCAAGAAATATTGGTGTGGATGTAGATAACCTAATTGTTTCACAACCAGATACAGGTGAACAGGCATTAGAAATTGTTGATGCCCTTGTACGCTCAAGTGCTATTGATTTAATCATCATTGACTCTGTTGCTGCATTAGTACCTAAAGCTGAAATCACTGGTGAAATGGGTGATAGTCATATGGGTCTTCAAGCAAGATTAATGTCTCAAGCATTAAGAAAACTAACAGGTATCATCAGAAAATCAAACACTTGTGTAATTTTTATCAACCAATTACGTATGAAAATTGGTGTTATGTTTGGTAATCCTGAAACAACAACTGGTGGTAACGCATTAAAATTCTATGCTTCTGTAAGATTAGACATTAGAAAAATTGAATCCATAAAAAGAGATCAGGATATTGTTGGTAACCGCGTTAAAGTCAAGGTTGTGAAAAATAAGGTTGCACCACCCTTTAAATCAGCTGAATTTGATATCATGTATGGAGAAGGAATTTCAAAAGAAGGTAGTATTCTTGATGCTGCAGTTGAAGCTGAAATTGTAAAAAAAGCTGGGTCATGGTTTAGTTACAACGAAGATCGTCTAGGTCAAGGTCGTGAAAATGTTAAGGCCTTCTTACAAGACAACCCACAATTAATTGATGAGCTCCAAGCTAAAATCAGAGCACATTATGGTATTGTTGATTCAGTACAAAATATAGAGTAAATTTAGCAGATATATATCTGCTTTTTTTTTTATATTTACTCATAATTGAAAGTTTATGATTGTAGTCTAAAGATTAGGCTTCTATTCCTTTTATTATAAACTTTAAAAGTTTGTCATATTTTTTTTCAACTTATATCATCAACTGTACTTAAAATGAAACATTTCTTATGTTATCAAAATTCGTAATCGCGAAATCCATTGGAATTACAAGTATAGGCCTATATAGTCACATTTTTGACAACTTGACATTAGATATAAAAAGAGATAAAATATAAAAGAATTGTTATATATCTTTTTAGGAAAAATCAGGCAATTATTTCAGTCATTTAAAATTTTTTGGCCATTTAGCCGTGATATATAGGGGTGAATCCCATTACAATTTAATATAGATTTTGGAGGTGGACACAATTAGTAATGAAATGTTATTTTACGCCTTACCTGCTGTAGCTACAGCACTTATTGGTACAGGTGCTGGCTATATGATCAGAAAAAAAGTAGCTGAGAAGCAAATTGGTAGTGCTGAAGAGAAAGCGCAAGAAATTGTGAAGCAAGCGAGACTAAGAGCTGAAGCTGCAAAAAAAGAAATGATTTTAGAAGCTAAGGACGATATCCATAAAAGTAGAGCTGAGCTTGAAAAAGAGGTAAAGGACAGAAGAAGTGAACTTTCTAGACAAGAGAGACGTCAAATTCAAAGAGAAGAAAGTTTAGATAAAAAAATCGCTTCTGTAGAAAAAAAAGAAGAAACAATACAAAAGAAAATTAAAGAAACTGCAGAGAAAAAAGAAGAAATTGACAGACTTCATGAAATACAATTAGCAGAACTTGAAAGAATTTCTGGATTAACAAAAGATGATGCAAAGTCCCATTTACTTAGTGAAGTAGAAAAAGATGTAAAGCATGAAGCAATCTTATTAATGAAAGAAATTGAAGGTAAAGCTAAAGAAGAAGCTGAGAAAAAAGCAAAAGATATCGTTGCATTTGCAATTCAAAAATGTGCAGCTGACCACGTTGCTGAAACAACAGTTTCTGTAGTTAACTTACCAAATGATGAGATGAAAGGACGTATTATCGGTCGTGAAGGTCGAAATATTAGAGCCTTAGAAACATTAACAGGTGTAGATTTGATTATCGATGATACACCAGAAGCTGTAATTCTATCATCATTTGATCCAATCAGAAGAGAAGTAGCACGTGTTGCTCTTGAAAAATTAATCATTGATGGAAGAATTCACCCTGCAAGAATTGAAGAAATGGTTGCTAAGGCGAAGAAAGAAATTGATGCACAAATTAAACAAGAAGGTGAAAATGCTACATTTGATGTAGGTATCCATAACTTACATCCAGAATTAGTAAAATTAGTTGGTCGATTGAAGTTCAGAACAAGTTATGGTCAAAACGTATTGAAACATTCACAGGAAGTTGCAATATTGGCAGGCATTATGGCTGCTGAAATCGGTGCAGATGTTAGATTAGCGAAAAGAGCTGGTTTACTTCATGACATCGGTAAAGCCGTTGACCATGAAATTGAAGGTACTCACATTGAAATTGGTATGAACTTGTTAAAAAAATACAAGGAATCCAAACATGTTATTCATGCAATGAGTACACATCATGGTGATTTTGAATCTGAAAGTATAGAAGCTGTATTAGTTACAGCAGCAGATGCTATTTCAGCTGCAAGACCTGGCGCGAGAAGAGAAACATTAGAAAATTATGTGAATCGTCTTGAGTCACTTGAGAAAATTGCCAATACTAAAGAAGGCGTTGATTACTCATATGCTATTCAAGCTGGTAGAGAAATCAGAATTATGGTAGTTCCTGAAAAAATCAATGATGATGATATGGTTCTTCTAGCTAAAGACATTAAGAAACAAGTTGAAGAAGAATTAGATTATCCAGGTCATATCAAAATTCATATGATTCGTGAAACTAGACATGTCAATTATGCAAAATAGTCAATTAAGCTTAGGGAAACCTAAGCTTTTTTTGTTGATTAAACAACCAGTGTTTGAAGAAGTTTTTAAAGGGTATAAGTTAAGCAAATTCTATAAACTATTAGAAGCAGTATTATTTTTAGTAAGGAGGCATTCAATGGATGTATTAAAAGTTTCTTCAAAATCTAGCCCTAACTCAGTAGCAGGTGCTTTAGCTGGTGTCATACGAGAATCTAAAATAGCAGAAATACAAGCAGTTGGTGCTGGTGCAATCAACCAATCGATTAAAGCAATTGCTATAGCAAGAGGATTTTTATCACCTTCTGGGATTGATATTGTATGTATTCCAGCATTTACAGATATAAATATTGGTGGAGAAGAAAGAACTGCAATTAAATTAATTGTTAAGCAAATGTAGCCTACAAAAGTAGGCTTTTTTTCTGTACATTTTATAGAATTCTGTTATAATATAAACTGTAATCCGAATGTTTTTTTATTTTTATTAAAAATCATACAGTTTTAAGGAGGAAAAATGTCAAATATCTATCAAAATCCATTGATTCAACGTTATGCAAGTGAAGAGATGCTTTCAATATTCTCACCAGACCGTAAATTCCAGACTTGGAGAAAATTATGGATCACTTTAGCTGAGGCTCAAAAGGAATTAGGTTTACCCATTACCCAAGAGCAAATTGATGAAATGAAGGCTTTTGAAAAAAATATTAACTATGATCGTGCAAGAGCAATTGAAAAAGAAACCAGACATGATGTAATGAGCCATGTTCATGCTTTTGGCGAGCAGTGTCCTAAAGCTATGCCTATTATTCATTTAGGGGCTACAAGTGCCTTTGTTGGTGGTAATACGGACGTTATTCTTTTTAGAGAAGCATTGATTTTAGTAAGAAACAAATTAATCAATGTTATTCATAAATTATCTCAATTTGCTGAAGAAAGTAAAGATTTGCCAACACTTGGGTTCACGCACTTCCAACCAGCACAGCTAACCACTGTAGGTAAAAGAGCTACACTTTGGAACATGGATTTAGTACAAGATTATTATGACATTGAATATACAATTGAAACATTAATGTTAAGAGGTGCGAAAGGTACAACTGGTACTCAGGCAAGCTACTTAAATCTATTTGATAATGATCATGAAAAAGTTAAAGCACTAGATAAACTAATTGCTCAAAAACTTGATTTTGAAAAGACTTTTCCAGTAACCGGACAAACTTATTCCCGAAAGTTAGATTCAAGAGTTTTAAATGCATTAAGTGGCATCGGTCAAAGTTTACACAAAATCACAAACGATTTAAGACTTCTTCAACATCTTAAGGAAGTTGAAGAGCCATTTGAAAAGAAACAAATTGGTTCATCTGCAATGGCTTATAAAAGAAATCCAATGCGTTCAGAAAGAATTGCTTCATTAGCACGTTATTTAATGGCAAGTAATATGAACACTGCTATGACTGTTTCTACTCAATGGTTTGAAAGAACATTAGATGACTCAGCTAACAGAAGAATCTCTATTCCAGAAGCATTCTTAGTTGCAGATTCAATTTTAGATATTATGAACAACATCGTTTCAGGATTTGTAGTGTATCCTAAAGTAATCTACAAGCATGTTATGGAAGAACTTCCATTTATGGCTACTGAAAATATTATTATGGAATCTGTAAAAAAAGGCGGCGATCGTCAAGAATTGCATGAAGCGATTCGTGTACATTCAATGGCAGCAGCTGAGCAAGTTAAAATCCATGGTCAATCAAACGATTTATTAAGTCGTATTGTAAAAGATCCTCTATTTGGATTAACACAAAAGGATGTGGATCAATTAACAGATCCTAAATTATTCATAGGTCGTTCAGCTGAACAAGTTCTGGAATTCAATGAAGAGATTGTTAAACCAATAGTTTCAAAATATAGTGATGTGCTTGGACATGAAGCATCGTTAAAAGTTTAAAAACTATCATAACCACCTTTATTAGTCATTTTAAAAGTGCTATAATGACTGTAAGAGGTGGTTGTTATGCTTAAAAGAAAAATTATTAAATACTTTTTGGATAAGCCTGGCGCCTACGACAGTGAAGAACAGGATATATTGAAATTAAATGTGGCATCCCATGAACTTGGCAAGTTGCATAAGGGAACTCATTTATCCCTAGAATTAAAACTAGAACGTCAGGCCTTAGAGCACTTAAAAGAAAAGTTTCGTATAGAAGCCATTAACGAAAATGCTTCTAACTTAACTTGTCAAATCGAACTGAATGAAAGCATGCCTATTGGCGATTTGTATGAGTTGTTGGATTTGTCTTATGAAAGTCTATTTAATGCACTACCAGAAGAAGAAAAAAATGAATTATTAGATTTGGAATGGTAGGCAACTACCATTTTTTTTGAATAGGAGAAACCATGCTACCAAAGAATGTACTCGAAATCTTATCTACACTTGAAAATTCAGGATATGAAGCTTATATTGTAGGTGGTGCTGTACGTAATTATATGCTAAAGCATCCAATTAAAGATTGGGATATTACCACATCAGCAACACCAGATGTAATCCAATCGCTTTTTAAATCTACTTATGATGTTGGTAAAGCTTTTGGTACAATAGTTGTTGTCCTAAATGGCGAATCCTTTGAAGTAACAACTTATAGAAAGGAGTCCACTTATTCAAATGGTCGACATCCTGATGCAGTCATTTACAGCAAAAATCTTGAAGATGATTTGATGAGACGTGACTTTACCATAAATGCGATGGTAATGACACCTTCAGAAGAAATAAAAGATTTTTACAAAGGAAAAGAATCCATTGAAAAGCGTATGCTTTATACAGTTGGTCATCCAGAGGACCGTTTTACAGAAGATTATCTTCGTGTTTATCGATATGTTCGCTTAACACAGGAACTCAATTTCAATCGAAATGAAATAATCGATAAAACCATAAAAGAGATGCCTATGAATAAGTTGATTTCCTTCGAACGAATTCAAACTGAATTGAATAGAATCTTATTATCTGATAACCCATCTAAAGGAATTCTACACTTAAAAGAACTAAATCTCTTATCTTATATAATAGAAGGAATTGAAAAGACATATGATTTTGATCAACACTCGAAATATCATCATTTGGATGTCTTTTATCACACAATGGAAGTCTTGGATCATACCCCAAAAATTCTAGAGGTAAGATTAGCAGCTTTACTCCATGATATCGGTAAACCAGACACTTTTTCACTGGTTGATAATGAAGGCCATTTCTATGGTCATCACAGGCGAAGTATGGAGTTGTCAGAACATATATTAACACGATTAAAGTATTCGAATAAGATTATTGAAACCGTTCTTCATTTAATCCATTTTCATATGATTCAATTAGATCACAAAGAAAATTCGATACGAAAATTTATTAGAAAAATTAAACCTGAATACTATCAACTATGGTCAGATTTAAGAAAAGCTGATATTCTTGGATGCCAAAATCAAGAGACTATTGAGGAAATGATCAAACTAGATAAAAGGGTACATGTCATTTTAAATGAAGTGCCACCTTTAACGGTTAATGATCTTAATATCTCTGGACATGATCTAATGACTTTAGGTTATTATGGTAAAAAAATTGGTATCATTAAGAAAGAACTTCTTGAATGGTTAGATGAACATCCTGATCAAAACCATAAGGAAGCCTTAATTGAACAAGCTTTAAAAATAAATAGTTGAATGACTAAAACACCTTTTCATTGGGTAGAAATACATTATAGGAGGCTATATGTATCTATTCAATAAAATAAAAGGTGTTTTCAAAATTCAAAGTTCACTTCTCATTATTTTAAGTATCATTCTTTTAATCCCTCTAGTCATTTGTTTTTTAGAAGGGGAGTCATCTGATTTATATTTTAGTTTTCTATGGCCTTCTTTTATTTCACTAGTACTTGGCATTGGCATATTTTTAGGAACCAAAAATGAAAAAGTGGAAATATCACTTAGTTTAAGTATGATCATTTGTGCAATTGCTTGGATTTTAATTAGTATTATAGGTGCTTTGCCTTTCAACTTTGCATTGAAGAAATCCTTCATTGATGCCTTTTTTGAAGCGGTAAGCGGCTTTACCACAACAGGCATTACTGTATTTGAAGGTCTAGATTTTATGCCTCTTTCTATTATTTTCTGGAGATCATTAATTCAATGGGTAGGTGGTCTAGGCATTTTAACCTTCTTCTTGTTTGTAACCTTTTCAGGCGAAAGTGATATATGGCAATTATTTTCAGCAGAAGGTCATAAGATTAATTCAACACGACCTGTTCCAAATGTCTTTCAAACTGTTAAGATTTTGTGGGCCATATATACTGGATTAACCTTGCTTGAAATGATTCTACTCAAACTACTTGGTCTTTCCATATTTGATGCATTAACACATAGTATGACATCATTATCTACAGGAGGATTTTCAAGATATGATGCTAGTATTTCTTATTTTTATCAGGCAGGGTACAGTCACTATAAACAGATAGAATATGTCATTGCCCTGTTTATGCTTTTTGGTGGGATGAATTTTCTAATCCATTATAAAGTTATTTTTGATACACCAAAATATCTATACACAGACATGGAAACGAGAAACTATTTTAAAATAATTTTAGTTTTTACTGGTCTAATTTTATTCAGTATATTCTTAATCAACATTAATTTTTTTAAACAATTTGAAGAAGTCTTTCGGAAAACACTCTTCCAAGTTATTTCCGTTATTACAACAACAGGCTTTGGCACTGAAGATATTGGCAGTGATTTTTTCCCAGCCTTTTCAAAGCAACTATTCTTGATTCTTATGGTCATAGGTGGTTCTGTTGGTTCAACATCTGGTGGTATTAAAATCATGAGAATATCCATCTTAATGCAACTTTTCAAAAGAGAAATAAAAAAATTATATATGCCTTCAAAGGCTGTTTCACCTGTTGTCATTTCTGAAACAACTGTATCCTATCAAGAAATATATCGTGTAGCTGGTTTATTCTTTGGATGGCTTGTCATTATATTTGTCGGAGCTGGTATAACCGCACTTTTTTCAGATTTAGATGCCTTTCAATCTATTTCAGGTATGGCATCAGCCATGGGAAACATTGGTCCGTTTTATTTTTCTGTTTCCAAAATGTCTTCATTGTCACCTATTATTAAGCTAACGTATATATTTGGTATGTTGGCAGGAAGATTAGAAATATTGCCAATTGTAGTATTGTTCAGTTATAAAGCATGGAAAGAATAGAAAGGATATCTTTATGAATATATTAATAGCAGGTGGTGGAATTGTTGGTCAAAAAATCACTCAAGCGCTTTCAAAGGATCATAATGTAATCGTCATTGAACAAGAGCAAGCCCTATGTGAAAAAATATACTCCAAATACGGAGCAATTGCAATACAAGGTGATGCAACTAATATCAGTACTATAAGAGAAGCTGGTATTGAAAAAATTGATTATGCTTTAGGAGTTATGCGTTATGATGTAAAAAATCTTGTTTTCTCACTGCTTTGTAAAAACTTTGGTATAAAAAATATATTCGTTCGTATGAGAGATCCAGAGTACAAAGCTGCATATGAAATAGCTGGTGCTACCAATATAGGTTCTGCAGTAGATATGTTAACACAAAAGTTTATTTTAGATATTCAAAATCCTGAGATACGACGTGTGACGAGTTTAAGCGATGGCAAGGCAGAAGTGTCCATTGTTAGGATTCCTCATGAATCTTCAATGATTAATAAGTCCATTAAGACTGTCGCTGAAAACGATAAGTTTCCACAGGACTGTATTATTGCAGGACTGTTTGATTCTACTAAGGATATCTTTATCGTACCAAGGGGTAATACCTTAATAGAAGCTGGGCATCAAGTCTTTCTGGTTGGTTCTAGAGACAGCATTACAAAAGCATATAAAGTTCTTTCAAAATAAACATAAGGATACTCAGTATCCTTTTATATTTTCCATAGAATTTGTTATAATAAGTTAGAAAAGAATGAAAAATACGAGCACAAAAAAAATGAACCTTGGATGGGTTTAGACGAGATTTTTTAGTCTT
>JAFGVN010000001.1 GCA_016937975.1 Clostridia bacterium | reverse complement strand
TACTTTTTTGAATAAGGCTCATGAGTACAATAGAAATAATATTCCGAAAGAACTTTCTGTTGATATTGATGTAAAGAAAGCTATCGATAAATTAGAGATAATGTATCTTGATGATGATGAAAAATTAATTTATGAAAATGAGCGTAAGATTAAGCTTGATAAATTTGAAGAGATTAGAACTGCAGAATTTAAAGGGATTGAAAAAGGTAGAGAAGAAGGTAAAGCTGAAGGTGAAAAATTAGCAAAGATTGAAATTGCAAAAAACTGTTTAGAAAAAAATATGGATATTGAAACAATTTCGTTGATTACAGGTTTGTCTGTTGAAGAGATAAGAGGATTGTGAAGAGTGTAGGGGCGTAATTTATTACGCCCGATCCCATTTATTAACCACTGATAACACGAATAAAATACAGAATGCAATATTTCACAGAAGGACGCTGTGAACGTGAAAGAAGATAAGAATATTTTACAAGGAGTAAAGGAGTAAAGGAGTCAAGGAGGAAGAAGAAACTCACCCACATCTCTATTGCTTTGCAACAAAGAGGGGGAAAGATGGTGAAATAACGGGATAAACCAATATCTGTCATCGTATGTTAAAAATATCTAAAATCTTCAAAGTTTGTTAACTTGGAATATGTGGGAAGAAGGTGAAATAAATCTTAGCTGTCATTGATCAATAAAGATCGTTCGATATGTTAGATCCACCTTCTCTTAAAACCTGAACAGTACATATCGAACATAGTGAGATATCTTTTCCTTCTTCAAAACCAAAAATCCCAACATAAAAGCACGATCACCAGCGGAATTCAAACCGCAAGGTTAGTGGAGCTGGTTCAACTTTTCTGTACTCGGAAAAGTTGAATGTGATACTTACGAAAATGCTATCTTGATGGGTGTTTGTTTTGGATCAGCTTTTCTGAAAAGCTGAAAATTTTGTTTACTTTTGTTTCCAAAAGTAATCTTAAAACATGTTTGATGGAATGAAGAAGATGAACCAGATATTATCAAAAGCAAAATCACAAAGCAATTGGAAATCTATACTTTTGCATAAATTGAGATGTTGTGAATAGGAATTATTGTTAGGAAGTAAGCTCATTAATTCCTTTACTCATTGTTCAAAATTAATCTATTACTATTTGCCATTTAACATTTGAAATTTCTTGTTTCAAAATATCTATTTATAAGTTTTTTGTAAACTTTGATATTCGATGTTTTAACATTGGTTTGAGAAATTCCCAGCTTTAACTAGGTTGTTTGATATATATAGTGAAAAACAGATTACTATTAGGTTTCATGAATTATCTATCCTAGGTACTTGACGTGCCATTTTTGATTCTATTGCAAATCCTGTGAGTTAGTTGTGCATTTTCAGGAATTGTTTTTCCACCTTCCCAGTAACAAATAATATGATCAACTTCTGCATCGTCAATATCTAGGATTTCATTTCCGCAAATTTTGCACTTATTGGATTGTTCAAACAATGTTTCTTTGAGTTTTTTTGAAAATGCTCTTTTTTCTCCGATAGGATATCCAATAATATTTCTGAGAGAATTTTCCCAAATCGAAATTTTTTTATAGATTTTATCTCTGCTATTTGTACCTGATCCAGTAAGAGAATCAATAAATTCCATATTATGTATTTGCAAACTAAGAAGCTCTTCTCTAATCAAGTCAGCATATGGAATAATTTGATTTTTATTATATGGAATGAAACCGTACATTAAAATAAGAAATAAACCTTGATTTAATTTCCTATTGTCAAAAGTGCCTTTTTTTGTATTTTTATCTATAGAATATGTTCTAAATGCTTTTTCACCAAATATAGTTTTAACAAGGTCAACTGATTTTTTAAATACTTCCGTAAGTTTCCTCATTTCATTATCATTTATATTTTTATTTTTTCGCATATCTTCATTTAGAAACTGCTTCATATTGCCCCTAAATTGTATGAAATTTGTATCGTAGAATGAAAAAAACATTAGAATTAACTCTGAATCTAACATTCTTTTTGAGTATTCGGGCTTATTCAATATTTTTTGAAAATCATTATTTTTCGACATCTCTTTTATAAAACCATTATATGAGCCTCTATACATACAATTTCGTAATTCTTGAGCATTTAAACGCGTTATGTTTGTATTTAATCTTTCAAACATTTCAAACTTTATATCATTATTAGAGTTTTCACTAATTTTTATTAAAGACAACCCTCTTTTAAAAATAGCTTTCTGAATTTTTTCATCCAATTCTTTAAATGATTTTCCTGATAGTTCTGAAAGAATTTTTAATTTTTTTAATTTAAACTGATTTCCGTCTGGAAATTCTCCATCTATATAAGAAAAGATTGATGTTAATCTTTGTTGTCCGTCTATAACTTCTTCTTTTTCATCATCTTCAGAAGTATAGATAATTGGAATTGGTATCTTTAACAAAATTGATTCTATCAAATTGCTTGCTTTTTGTGCATCCCAAACAAAATTTCTCTGATATTCTGGTTGTAAAAGTAGATCTCCAGTCTTCCAATTATCATATAAAGTTTTGATGTCTGGATTTAATGATTCATAATTTATTATTCTTTTTTGATTATCAAAATTAAACACATCGTCTGAGTCTTCCAATTCTTCATTCAAAAAATCAAGTTCATTCATTCTGATCTCCCTCAAGATAAGAAACATATAATAATTGATACATTCTAAATACAATCATAAAGAAAGTCAATTGAAATGAAATGAATTTCCAGAAAATAGTATTACTAAAAAGTAAAACTATTAGCAAACCTTACATAATCCACTTACATGACTAATTAGTATTCTATCTTATGTAATAGTTATATGCTTACTGAATACTTTGGGCTAAAAACCACCCTACCCACCATGAGCTAGATGAAAAACAGTTACTTTTGAATTATCTTCAACCAAAGTAGTATGATAGTCTACCTCATGAATTATCTGCTCATTTAAGCCTACAACAATCATCGAATAAGTATAATTCATCTCGTCCAAAATATCCTGAACAGTCATTCCTTCATGCCATTCCAATTGGTCTCTGTCATTCACTAATATCATTACAAATCCAAAATAATTTACGTTATAAATAAACATTGCCGGAAATACCGGCAATGTTTTTTATCTAAGTCTATTGTTTATCTTTAACAATTTCAACTAATTCTGGAAGATCAATTCCAAGCTCTTTAAGTCTTTCGATTTTAGGAACACCTTCTAATGTCCAACCTCTTCTGGTAAATGCAGCATCGGTAACTTTTCTGTACTGTTCGTATCTGAAATCTTTCATTAACTGAACTTTTTCTTCCGAAGTTTTACCTTCGATGTCTATGCCATTATCCTTTAATTGCTTATCATAACGAAGTACTCTTGATTCATACTCCTCAACTGTAACAGGTCCCATCGCTCTGTATGGAGGAATGTCATCTTTTCTCTCACCTTTACCAAGCATAATACTCATAATCTTCTGCAGGTTGTGAACTCTGGCTGATTCGTCAAGCATTTTTTGCTCGTTAAGTTCTCTACCTGTCATCCCTTCAACAAATTTCCAGTAGTTGTAAACGTGATCAGGTATTTTAGCTGCTTGCTGCGGAGGATATTTCATAGAATTATCTTTTGGAGCAACGTCATTCCAAACAATTTTACACAATCCGTACAGTCCAAACCATGTTCTGAACAGTGGGAAATAGTAAAGAGCTTCGGCTTTGTCTTCAAAAGTAGGAATCTGATTATTAACCATATCCATAAAAATCAACCATGCTTCATCGTGCTGAGGACCTTTAATTGCCAAAGTGTAACCAGCCTGTTGAGCTAGTGATTCTTTCGAAACATATTCAGAATATTCGAGACCTTTAGCTTCCATACCAATATCTCTGATGAATTGAGCTTTTTCAGGACATTTTTTAGCCCACTTCTCTTTTAAATATTTAATACCTTGACCGAATTCTAGTCCAAAACCTTCACCTCTAGCCATCTGGTGAAGTACTTCAAGAGCATCATTTGTCGCCCCGAAAGGAAGGTGAAGTCCACCTGTGTCTTCTTTGGTAATAATACCATTTTCATAACATTCCATAACAAAAGCCATACAAGTTGCATAGGAGATTGTATCAAGACCGTAAGTATCACAATAGAAATTGTATTCAACGATAAAATCAAGATCGAAACAACCCATGTTTGATCCACCGGCTGCTGTCTCATATTCTGGACCATCAACGATAACTTTATCGCCTTTGTAAGGACCTGTTTTTAGCTCAAAATGCTCTACAGCTTTAGCACAAGCCATTGAACAACCATGCCAGCACTGATCTGGATGACCTTGTGTAAAATACTTTGCTTTCATCACTTTAGAATCCATCTTTGGAGTATCTTTATGCTGACCATATTTATAGTTCATAACTGGAAGAAGGTCATAAGCATCCATAACTTCCACAATATTTGCAGTTCCAACTTCTCTCATTCGACATTGATAAGGATCAAGAGTTGCCATTTCTGCGTTAACTTTCATACCATGATCTCTGATCATTTCTGGATTTACAGGATGATTTAAATTATCATCAATGGAAATAGCACCAGTTGGACATACGAAAGCACATGAAGAACAACCAACGCAATGCGGATCAACTTTCTGAAAAGGCATATTCACGTTACGTTTATATCCTCTACCAGCAAAGCCAAGAATTTTTTCCTGAATAAATTCATCGCAGGCTCTTACGCAATGAGTACAAAGGATACAAGCTTTTGGATTTTCATCCGTAAGATCACTCTTGTACTTTTCTTTATCAACAGCACCACATTTTTCAGCGATTTCCTGAATTACTGGAACATTAGGCCATCTACCAAGATACATTTCAGCAAGATTTTTTCTATGTCTTTTAACTTTCTCAGTTTCAGTATTAACATTTAATTCAGCTCTTACCGGATAATTACAAGCTGTAACAAGCTTCTTCTTTCCACGTTCTTCCACTTCAACCATACAAAGACGACAACTTCCGTTAGGAGTTAAATCTTTATGGTAACACAATGTTGGAAGATCAATTCCAGCTTCTTTGATAGAATCTATTAGATTGGAGTTTTCAATAGCAGAGATTTTTACTCCATTAACACTAATGTCTATTCTTTTACTTTTGTTTAACAAAGCCATTAGAACACCTCCACTGCATCAAATTTACATGCTTCTCTACAGATACCACATTTAATGCAGATATCTTGATCAATAATGTGAAGTTTTTTCACACTACCAGTGATTGCATTAACAGGGCAAGGTCTTGCACAAGCTGTACAACCGATACATTTTTCTTCGTTGATTTTGTATTGAATCAATGATTTACAAATTCCACCCACACATTTTTTCTCTTTTATATGCTGTTCATACTCATGTCTGAAATATCTGATAGTACTAAGTACAGGATTTGGAGCAGAACCACCAAGTTGACAAAGACTTGTATCAATGATAGTTTCACTCATCTCTTCTAGAAACTCAATATCACCCTCTTTACCTTCGCCATTACAGATTCTATCAAGAGTTTGCTTCATAGCATATAAACCTTCACGACATGGAGTACATTTACCGCATGATTCTTCCACAAGGAAATTTGTGAAATATCTTGCAATATCCACCATACATGTATTTTCATCCATTACAATCATACCACCTGAACCCATCATAGATCCAGCTTCAGAAAGAGAGTCGAAATCAACTTTCATATCAAGTAGAGATTCAGGAATACATCCACCTGATGGTCCACCCGTTTGAATAGCTTTAAATTTTTTGCCGTTTGGAATTCCACCACCAACTTCAAATATGATTTCTCTAAGCGTAATACCCATTGGAACTTCCACAAGACCGGTATTTGTAATATCACCAACTAGTGAGAAAACTTTAGTTCCGCTGGAACCTCCCCAAGGATTTTTACTAACATCACCAGTTCCAATAGAGGCAAACCACTCAGCTCCCTTATCAATTATGGCAGGAATATTAGCCCAAGTTTCAACGTTATTCAAAACCGTTGGTTTATCTCTGAAACCATATTCAACACTTCTCACGTATTTAGCTCTTGGTTCCCCAGCTTTTCCAGACATTGATTGCATAAGAGCACTGGATTCTCCACAAACAAAAGCTCCGGCACCTCTATGAACATGAATGTCGAAAGAAAAATCCGTTCCAAGAATATTCTCTCCTAAAAGACCGTACTCACGAGCCTGTTTAATGGCTACATTTAAACGATCAAGTGCAAGTGGATACTCTTTCCTTATGTAAATATAACCTTCTCTAGAACCAACTGCATAAGCACCGATAAGCATACCTTCGATAACTGCATGTGGATCAGTTTCAATAATCGATCTGTCCATATATGCACCTGGGTCGCCCTCATCTGCATTACAAACAACAAAGATCTCTTCATTTCTTTTAATTGCAGCTTTTCTACCACTTTCCCATTTAACACCAGCAGGGAATCCACCACCACCTCTACCTCTAATACCAGAAGCAATTATATCATTAACAACCTTTTCAGGATTGTTCTCTTCAAGAACTTTTTTCAAAGCCTTATAACCATCTCTGGCAATATAATGATCTATATTTTCAGGATCGATAAGACCTTTATTTCTAAGAGCAATCAATTGTTGCTTTGTGAAGAAACCGATATTATCAATTTTTTCATTTATCGCACCAGATACAGGATTTTTATGTAAAAGTCTTTCTACAATTTTTCCATTTTTAACGTGAGATTCAACAATTTCTTCTACATCGTCAAGAGACACTCTTTGATAGAAAACACCTTCTGGTTGAACTACAACTATTGGTCCCACAGCACAAAAGCCATTACAACCTGTACCGATAGCTATATTTTCACTATCAAGACCTTTATTTTTAAGTACTTCATTGAATTTATCTCTTATGGAAATTCCACCAGTGGAAACACAACCAGTTCCAGTACAAACCATAAGCATATTTTTATATTTGTTAAATTCATCGTTCTGTCTTTTGGAGATGTTTACGATATCTTCTTTGCTAATTCTCTTCATTTACTTACCCTCCACTTTAGCTTCAGATTTAGCCAGAAGTTTTTCACAATCTTTAACTTGAACATTACCAAATACCTCTTCACCAATTTTTACCACCGGAGCAATACTACAAGCTCCCAAACAAGCAACTGCTTCAAGAGTATATTTTTTATCAACTGTAGTACCACCAGATTTTACTTTCAGGATTCTTTCAAAATTATCCAGAAGTTTTTCTGCTCCCTTAACATGACAAGCAGTACCCATACAAACCTGAATTGTCTTTTCACCTTTTTGATCAAGACTAAAACTTTTGTAGAATGTAGCTATTTGATATAGATGAGCTTTAGGTGTTTTTGTAATTTTATTCAAAGTGTCTATTGCAGATTCAGGAATATGTCTGAATCTTTGCTGAATATCCTGCATCATTTCAATTACATATTCAGGATTATTTTCCCATTTATTGGCAATTTTTGTGATTTCATCAACTTGACTGTGAGAGCAACAATCTTTAGATACTTCCAAAGGTCTAGTGTAATTAGCTGTTTTACTCTCTTCAATTGTCCAAGATGGATCTACTTGTGCATTTCTTGCCACAATAGCTTTAATTTTTTTATCTCTGAAAACTGTACCAATACCACCACGACCTGCTTGTTTTAGTCTTGGAAGATCTCTTCTCCAATCCCAAAATGAGAAGTTTAATAAACCCATTTTTGTATGTTCAGCTCCACGACCAGCGGAAACAACAGCAATATTTCTTTTATCAAGTTCATTGTCTGCATACATCTCTGGAATCTCTTCAGAAATGAGGTGAGCGTCAACACTTTCCAAAGGGGCAGTTTCAATGGTTATTCTATTGTGAGTCTTGTCAATAAAAATTATTACGTCCTCTTTAGCCTTTCCTACAACAACAAGCGAGTCAAAGCCTGCAAACTTGAAGTATGGACCAAAATATCCTCCTACATTTGAGTCAATAATTGTTCCTGTAAGTGGAGAAATTGCAGTTACAAGAGTTTTACCCGCTCCTGGAAAAGTTGCTGTACCACATAGAGGACCAGGTGAAAAACAGATAGGATTATTATTGCTATCCCATTTCGTATTTTTGTTTATCTCTTGAAATGTAAGCCAAAGGTCAAAACCCTTACCACCAATCCACAAATCTTTCATTTGCTGAGTAACTGGCAATGTTTTAATTTCATTTTTATCAAGATCAATTCTCAAAATTCTATCAGCATAACCTTTTACAAGTTCAACCGGTTCATAGGTAAACTCTGCAATTAGTTTATGTGCTGACAGCATCTTCATAGCATGCTCATTGGGCATTGAGACCTCCTTTTATGTCAACTGAATTTATCATTTTTCTATTTGATTTACGATTATTTATCATAAGCTTTTTGTTTAATCCCTTATTATAATTCATAGAAGAAAATATATTTAGACTGATATTTTGTAAAACTAATAATAATCATTGCTTTTGTCAGTGTTATGAATTCTATTCATGAGAGCAGTCCGCTAAACTATTTTTTGATTTTTTTAAATTTTGTAAATCTTAACTCAGATTTCAAAGTTCGTTATAAACATTTATAATATAATCATGAAAGCATTTTTATAAATAAATTGAAAGAAACTAAATATGCAATACATTGAGAGGTGTTTTCTCTTAATCCCTAACTCCGCTTACTTTACGTATTCTATACCAATTTTCTTAAAAAGAGCAATATGTTTTGCTGTCATCTCTGAGCGAACC
>JAFGVN010000091.1 GCA_016937975.1 Clostridia bacterium | reverse complement strand
GATTAAAAAGTTTTATCAGCAATACGAAGGGTGGATGATTGCATTAAAAGTATTTAAAGGTGAAAAAGATGTGTATAGAGAGTAGTTAATTGTAGGGGCAATCCCTTGTGGTTGCCCATAAAAACAGTGTATGTAACCTGTGTAAATCCAGTGAAGCGGGGATATAAAAAAAGGATAATCAGGGTATAATATGATTGTTGAAAAAAATAGCTTTTTACAATTAGTTGATAATATAAAGAAGATTAACTTAGAATTTTCTTCTTCAGCAAAAAGAGCTGTAAATATCAATTTAACTTTAAGAAATTGGTTTATTGGAGCATATATCCATGAGTATGAGTTAAATGGTTCAGACAGAGCAAATTATGGAGAAAAATTACTTTCAAAATTAGCTGAAAAATTAAATGATTTAAGTAATTGTAACAAAAGACAACTTTATGACTATTTAAGCTTTTATAAACTTTATCCTCAAATTGTGTCTACAGTGTCGGCACAATTCCAAAAAAATATCCCTGAAAATATAAAGCTAAGTGAGAAAATGTCTACAGTGTCGGCACAATTCCAAAAAAATATCCCTGAAAATATAAAGCTAAGTGAGAAAATGTCTACAGTGTCGGCACATTTAGTTCCTCCCAAACAAATAGTTAATAAACTTTCCTATAGTATGATAAAACTTTTAATACCAATTAAAGATGAAATTAAAAGAATTAAAATAGGTAAAATTGACACGGGCTACATATAATAGCCCTAATATGAATGATAAAAAAAACAATAAAATAATGGTATATAACCCTGAAATACACCATAGAAAATCAATCAGATTAAAAGAATATGATTATTCAAAAGAAGGATTATATTTTATTACAATTTGTACCCATAACCGTCAACATTTGTTTGGCGAAATTGATAACAACCAAATGATTTTAAACCATGCGGGTAAAATGATAAATAAATGGGTGTTGAAATTACCTGAAAAATTTGAAAATGACAATATTGAATTACATAATTATGTTGTAATGCCAAACCATTTTCATTGTATTATTGAAATAAAATTTAATGAAGAATACGTTGATTCAGTAGGGGCGATTCCATGTAATCGCCCAATCCATTTGGTTACAAATCCTATGTATTTAACAAAAAACGTGGTTTCGCAGGAACATGATCAGGGCGAAAACATGGTTTCGCCCCTACGGGGAATTGGACGGTTTGTATCATGGTTTAAACGGATGACCACAAATGAATATATAAACATGGTTAAACAAAATATTTTGGCACCATTTTATAAAAAAATTTGGCAACGAAATTATTATGAACACATAATAAAGAATGAAAAATCATATAAAAAAATTGCAGAATATATTGTTAATAATCCCATATTATGGAATGATGATATATACAACAAATAATATATGGGCAGGGTATTCCTGCCCTTCCTGCCCTAATAATCATAATGGAAATATCCAGGGCTGGAAAACCCCAGAAAATCAGGGCTGGAAAACCCCGCCCCAACAATTGGGTAAGATAAAACAAAAGGAGCATAAAACATGTTAGAACAATTTAACGATGAACACTTTGAAAAGGTTAATACCAAAAGCCTTGATATAAACGAAGAACGTATAGAAAAATTAAAACAACTATTTCCAAATATTGTTTCAGATGGTAAAATTGACTGGAAGACCTTAAAACAGGTGCTTGGTGAAAATGTTGTAAATGAAAATGAAGAGAGATATCAATTCTCTTGGAGTGGGAAAAGTAAAGCCATTAGAGAAGCTAGTATAACAAGTTCTAATACCTTAAGACCTGATAAAGAATCCAGTAAAAACTGGGATAGTACAGAAAACCTTTATATTGAGGGTGATAACCTTGAAGTTTTAAAGATTCTGCAAAATTCTTACAATAATAAAATCAAGATGATCTATATTGACCCTCCTTACAATACAGGTAACGATTTTGTTTATAAGGATGATTTTACCATAACAGCAGAAGAAGCTGAAAAACTGGAAGGATTAAGGGATGATAAAGGTATTTTACAGACTGCTGATAGATTAAAGAAGAATGAAAAAAATAGTGCCAAGTATCATACAAACTGGCTGAATATGATGTACCCTAGATTAACACTTGCCAGAGATCTGCTTACAGATGATGGAGTGATTTTTATTAGTATTGATGATAATGAAGTTCACAATTTAAGAAAGATTTGTGATGAGATTTTTGGAGAGAGTAATTTTGTAGCAGAAGCCTTGTGGAAAAGAAGAGCTTCTTCTGCTATGGCTGATAATAATGTTTCAGCAGATCATGAATATGTTTTAATATATCAGAGAGGACATTTTGACGGATTTATTGGAATAGAGAAAAATTTTAGTAATTATAAAAATCCCGATAATGATCCAAGAGGACCATGGGTACTTGGAGATCTAACTGTTGGAATGACAGCATCTATGCGACCTAATCAAGCTTATGATTTAGTTGATCCCATAACAGGAAATATTTATGAACATAATCCTAATAGAGTATGGGCTTACATTCCTGAATCTATGAATAAATTGATTGAAGAAGGAAGAGTTGTATTTCCTGAAAATAAAAAAAATAGACCTATGTTAAAGCGTTTTAAAAATAGTTTAAAAAGCACTCATAATCCATTTTCAACTCTAATGCTAGATAAGGTTGGTTTAAATTCTGAAGCTACTCGGCAAATCCAACAAATTTTAGGTGGTAATATTTTTGATTATTCTAAACCTCTATCATTACTCAAAACTTTAATACCTCAAGTTTGTAATGATAGTGATATTATTCTTGATTTTTTTTCTGGTTCCAGTGTAACAGCTCACGCAGTAATGCAACTAAACGCTGAAGATGCTTCGACAGGCTCAGCACAAGTTGGAAACAGAAAATACATAATGGTACAACTCCCAGAACCAACAGATGAAAAATCTGAAGCCTACAAAGCAGGCTACAAAAATATCTGTGAAATAGGTAAAGAAAGAATCCGCAGAGCAGGAGAGCAAATTGTTAATGATCAATTATCAATGGTTAATGATAAAAAGCAAAAAGCGGATCTATTCGGAAATGATGATTCACAATTAACAACTAATCATTCAAAACTGGACATCGGCTTCAAAGTGTTTAAACTGGATTCTTCTAATTTTGTTGAGTGGGATGATTCATATGAAAATTTACAAGAATCGGTAGAAGCAGGAGCAAAAGGAGCATTTACAACCTACAAAACAGAAAGAACAAACCTTGATCTTGTTTATGAAATCATGCTTAAAGAAGGTTTAAAACTAATTGACAGCGTAGAAGAGGTTAAAGTTAATGGTAAAACTATCTACAAAATAGCAGACGGTGTTTCCTATATCTATTTAGATGAGATAAATGACAACATCATAGCAAAAATAATAGAGATGAAAAATGAAGTATTGGAACAATTTGGATTAGACAACCCAACAATTGTTTTGGATGAAAATTATTTGGATACAGAAACAAAATCAAATATGAAAAAGAATTTTGAAACAAACGGAATTGTAAATATAAAAACAATATAATGTAAGGGCAGGGTTTTCCTGCCCAATAATTCCGTGTAATGCCAAAATAAATTAATTTCGTAGGGGCGATTCCATGTAATCGCCCAAAATGGAAACAAATATCAGAACAAAATCAGGGCGAAAACATGGTTTCGTTGGAACAGGACAAGGGCGAAAACATGGTTTCGCCCCTACGGGGAAAAAAAATGAAACAAATGGCATTGTGAATATAAAAACGATATAATGTGGTTGCCCAAATGAATTGGTTATGTAGGGGCGATTCCATGTAATCGCCCAATTAAAACCAATATCAGAACAAAATCAGGGTGAAAACATGGTTTCGTTGGAACAGGACAAGGGCGAAAACATGGT
>JAFGVN010000090.1 GCA_016937975.1 Clostridia bacterium | reverse complement strand
TTCATGGCTAATAATCAACTCTCTGCGAGACTCACCGCCTTCACTCCATTTAGAGGCGGGAGAATTAGTTGATTTTTTCAGTTAAAGCGCAAGATGCCTTCGCAATCAATCTTGTGATGCATGAAAATCCTATGACATCAAAATAAACAAATTCTAAATCCTTTTTATAATCCTTGAAGGGATCATAGATCGTGAGAACCATGGCCTTAATGGATCTTCATTTTTATGGCGTTAAAACAAGGAATTTTTTAAAAAAACGAATCATTGTGATATGGTATGGAACATTTTATTGACAAGGGTTTCATCGTTTATATTTAGATTGACTATATTCAATTTTCAGTGATATATTTAAGGTGAATATTCAATATTTGACTTTCATGCTGGAAGCATTTTCTTGCGTTTATTGCTTATAAAGAGAATGGATGTACTTGCATTTAAGTCAAAAAGGAATTGAATAAAATTTTGTTGATGATCAGTGTAAATGAGAACATAACGCTACAAATGCTTTTGAGTGTTATTTTTTTAGAGATTTAGAGTTGAGATTGGGGAAAAGTAATGGAGGATCGTTTATGAATCGTATTTGCTCAAAGTGTCATGCATCCGTATCCGAAACAGGAAATTTCTGTCCACACTGTGGAAACACCCTTAACAAAATGGGTGAGGATAAGCTTGTGACGGATACAAGTAAGCCGGTTATGAAGAAGGGTAAAAAGGGAAAAAAACTAAAAGTGTTAGTGACCACTCTAGCTTTGCTGATTTTGACGGTGGCAGGCATTTGGTACCTATCACCACTACCAATGTATGTTAAAGGTTATTTGAATGTAACCATTGAAGATTTATCGGGTCAGTTTACTTCTGGACATGCAGTGATCATAGCTGGAGAGGGTTTTGGGTCTTATGATGAAAGCGACAGTGTTGTAACCATTGATGGTAAAACCTCTGAAATCGTATCTTGGACAGATACTAGTGTTCATATCCTTGTTCCAGCTGATATTACTGAAGGAAAGAAAAAAATCGTGATTGAAAATTCTTCAGAAGAAATCAAGAAGATTGTCACTGAAGAATTTACACAACAAAATATTCTAGAAGTTAAACGTGTTGTGCTTTCCGCTACCGAGGACAACTGGATTGAAGAGGAAGCCTTTACGCTTTTTGTACCTGCGGGTAGTCTTGAGGCACCTACGGAAATTGTAATTTCTTGGTTTGACACACCTTCTCCCGATGCACTGGCATATTATGAAGTTGTTGATGAATTTTTGATTACAGATGTTAATGGTGGTCATGTTTTCTTTAAACAGCCTGTCTTTTTAGGGCTCCCTGTTGAAAAAGAAGATGTTACAAGCAGTACACTTCAAATTTTTGATGATGTCGCTGGTGTTTGGGTGAAGGCTGACTGCATTTACAATGAAGAGGATAGCATGCTGTACATGTCTACAACACATTTCAGTATGCTTAGAAAAGTAATGGATAAGCTCACAAAAAAAGTGCAAACAAAGTATGATAGTGCGGTTCAAAGTTTAAGCGATGCAAAGGATTATGTCGAAGATTTTGTAGTTGAATCTTATGATTTTATTAAAGATAATACAGTGGAACAATATTATAGTATCACTTGTCCTAGCAAAAGGTTTGTTGTTTACTATCGCGTAGCAGATGTAAAAGATAATCCATCCATTCAGGAGACAGCTAAGGACATGGTTATGGCCTTTGATATTGCCTATGATCGATATGTTGAGTTGTTTGGCGAAGATAAGATGCCTATAACAATCATTAAGGTATACCGTTCAATGTATCCCAATATAGATTTTAAAAGTGTTTTAAAGGCTACAAGCGAGAAGAACGATGACATCCAATTTTATGTACTTGATCCAATTAAAGTTTATTTGGATCCAAGATTGGACAATGCTGGATCCAATAGTGGGGCTCAGTGGAAAATGGCAACAGGAAATATTGTCATGCCCCTTAATTATATCCATGAAGCCATGGAAGTGACCTGTGGACATGAATTGTTTCATGCCGTTCAATATGAATATTTAGGTGTAAGCATGGTGCCTGCCATGAGAGGAAAAGACAAGAACAGCAGTAAATGGTTTATTGAGGGCACGGCAGAATATGCTGGAGAGTATATCGCAACCAATAGTTTTGAAACGACTATTGCAAACCGACTGGGTGCCAATGCAGCCTATTATGCCGTTGATGGAACTCAGGAATATGGCATATCCCAATTTTTATTATACATTACATCCAATCGTTTTCAGGATTTGGGCAATAGAAATGTTGTTTTTAAATCCATGTGGGAATATGTTGTAGAAAATGACAGTATTAATTCCAACATGAATATACCAGTAGAAAAATATGTCTATGAGCTTACGGGAATGGAGCTTCAAAATCTGTATGAAACTTTTTGGCGTCAAGTGGCTACCTTGTCAACGATGCCATCCATAAATGATGAGCCTCGGACAACAGGTACAACCGTGACACATTTATTTGCGAGAGCATCGAAAACTTCTTATCTAAACATAAAAAAGCATGGTTATGGTATCTATAGATTTTTAGTAAATGACAAGGCTGTACCAAGTGACAACAATTCGGTCATACGCTCCATATGGTTTGAATCCAAAAGAGATGATATTCAAATAGATGTCTATAAATTAGCAGGCATTTTACCTGAAGAAAGATCAAATGTGGCAATTGAACCTCTAGGTATTGGAAAGACCTTAAACAACTCTTACAAGTTGGCCATGGTACCTTTTAAACCAGGCGATTCATTTGGCTTGGTTGCCTTTACAACCTCATTTTCATCTACAGAAATCATCAATCTAAAGATTTTACCTTCTGTTTCATCGCTTAAATGGGATAATCAAAAGGACATAGAAAAGAAAATTGAGAATGGCACCTTGGTTTACAAAGATACTTTGGAGTTTACCCCAGTGTTGCCTGATGTGGGAAAGGATTTTGGTGAAACGTTTAAAGCCGTTGTTGTGATGAATGATAATTACGATTTCAAAACAGAAGTAGAGGATGTGAAGAATGGCAAAAAATTTACGGTTCATCCACCGATGGCAGCTGATGCCAACATGCCTCCAGATAAACTTTCTGTCAACATCAAGATTTATAAAGGAGATACTTTAGTGCATGAGTATCAGTCTTCAGAAGTTATTGCAGATGCTACCGTTGCCATCATGGGCAAGAAACCTGTGACTTATGAAGTGAAGAAGGAAGCTTTGCCTTTAGAACATACTTTCTCAGCAATGGCAGCACCTATTACAAATTATCGATTTGAGTGGAACTTTGGAGACGGATCAGCAGTCGTGAATACAACCGGTGAAGAATCTGAAGTGAAACATAATTTTGCAGACTTTAAGGAGTATACCGTAACGGTTACCTTGTATGATGATAAAAACAACAAGCTCTCGAAGGATGAGGTTAAGATCATCCTAAAGGAAAAAGAAGAAACCCCAGATCAGGAAGAAGCAACTGAAAACAACAATGAAGCAACCACGCCTACAACAAGTGAAGAAAAAACTTATGCTTGGGTCTTAACCGGAACAAAGACCAATGACTGGCAAGGACGATTGGCTACTCAAAATAAAGCATCAGAAGGCACTTGGGTCGGCTCAGTTTCTGCCTCAGGCAATAGTGCAGATTTTACTTGGACCTATGTAGGCAAAGATGGAGGGCAGTATGGAGACAGTTGGCTCATGAACGGCATGAGCGAGAAAGGTTCAGCAACATGGTCAAACCCTTCCCTAACCACCATTGAACCTTACGTCGAGTTTTCTGTGGATTTGACTTGCAAGCATGTGGAAAGTACATTTAAGTATCCGAGCGCAGGATGGATGATTTTAGCTCAGGTTTTCTATCTTGATGAAGAAGGCAATCAGTCTGGTGGGGCTTCCTATTTATACAATGCTGCAGGTGAGTCCAGTTTTGTGTCTGGTCCAGGAAATAATTATCAGTCCTTCTCAGAAACTGTAACAGGAACTATTGGTGGCGGTTCTGAGGAAGGTGACAAAATGACTGTTAGGGTAAGCGCAGGTGGTGCAGGGACTTCAGTTGAAACCTGGTATATCTATGAATGGCGCAGTCAGTAAAAAAACTTTAAAGCATAATTCATTGAAAGCTGAGAT
This sequence comes from Clostridia bacterium, assembly GCA_016937975.1. Taxonomy (GTDB): domain Bacteria; phylum Bacillota; class Clostridia; order Peptostreptococcales; family Acidaminobacteraceae; genus JABXKX01. The sequence goes on along the minus strand of JAFGVN010000090.1, from coordinate 4,023 downwards.
TTCTCAGCTTTTTTTCTTATATCCTTGTTATGCCTTTGGAAGGGTTGTATGATAAAAGAGAGATTAATCTTTTCACGAAAAGAATTAAAAGAAGAAAATTTGGGGAGAAATGAATCATGAACAAGAAATTTTGTACTGGATGTGGCAATCCAATTGATGGAGACAGTAAGTTTTGTGAATTTTGTGGCACACAAATTACCATAGAGGCAAAGGTGGATAAGAAAAAGAAACCAATCTTTTTGTATTTGATACTGTTACTGGTCTTAGGAGGTCTAGGTGTTGTTGGGTATATGCTGACCCGTGATCAAGAAGAATCACCTGCTTCAAGTGAAGAAGATACAATGGTATATACAAGTACCATTGAGGATGTTGACTTGTCAGACTTCATAGATCAACCTTCAGAAGAGGAGATAATCGAATTTGAAGGCAGTGAAACGACGACTGTTGTCCAATCTTTTTCACCAGTAGTTGGATCGAAAGGTACCCTAGTCACCTTGTATGGTGAAGGATTGAATTACAGTGCCGTTGAATCCTTGACTTTAAATGATATGGCTTTACCTATATTAAGAGTGGAAGAACAATATATAGAAACAACGATTCCTTTAGGCGCTACATCAGGAGAGCTTATGATTCAACTCAATGGTGAAGGGACATCACTGGGATATTTTGAAGTGGAAACCCTATATGAATCGAGAGCTTTTGAAATCCTTGTTGACAAGGTGGATGAGGACTTTGAAATTGGCAATGAATATTTAAATGTTATCATTCCTTCTGGAACATTGGAAGAACCAAAAACCTTAACCATGGATGTGAAGGCAGTGGATTATGAAACTTTCAATACGCCTTTGGTAGGATCAGACAGCTATACGGTTCTTGCTATTAATTTAGAAGATCAACACCAATTCAATCATGAAATGACCTTTGAATTTCAACTACCGGAAGATTATCAGGAAGGTTATGTACCTTTGGTCATGTATTATGATGAAAATGAATTCAAATGGAAAACTATTGAGACTGAAGTAACCGATCGTCATACCTTCCTGTTTAAAACAGATCATTTAACAGATTTCCTATTTGATTTTTACTATTCAAAGGTGATGTCTCCTGACGGTTATTTTACAGTCTATTATAAAGACAGTGATAAACCCTTAGTCGATGGATACACCAAAATAGAAGCCTTAGCAAAAGATATTGGTAAATATGCCGATATAGCCAGAAAAAAATATGATGCGTTGTTTCAAGTGAATTTGAGCAAGGGACAAGACATCATTGTTTTAAGTGGTTTCAATGAAAAAGGTGGGAACTATAGAGCCCTTGATGGTTTAATTCAAATGCCAGGACAATATAAGTCCTTGGATTCAGTGAAAACCACAACAGCACATGAATTGTTTCATTTGTATCAAAATATGAGTGTGAGTTCTATTACCATGGGTCGGAATAAATGGTTAACAGAGGCAACGGCTGAATATGCTTCCTATAAAATTGCCTTTGATATGACACCACATATTTGGGCTGGTGAAAGTCCAAAAGACAATTATAATCAGGAAAAAGGCTCTCATATGTATTCTATGGCGGCATTTTTGGATTATTTGTTTGATCTGACAGGTACGGATTTGGCTTCTTTATGGCAAATGTTGATTTCAAGTGAGGGATCATTTACAAGAACCTTTGAAAACTATTATGATGAAACAAGGCTAGGTAAGCCTTTAAGTATGGTTTACGCAGAGTTTTGGCGTATGGCTTTCATGAGTAGTGAGCCTAAATATATTTTTACACCAGAGGAACATGTGGCTTCAACAAACATTCTCAAGACTTTTGGAAAAACATTCACACTAATTTTTCCAGCAAAAAGCGTGGCGACTCAATCGTTTAATAGGTTTATACTTTACAAAACAGATGAAAATGTACCTGAAAGAATTCTTAAAATTACATCTCCAAGCTCTGCTTCAGAAAACAACACGGTTTATGGCTTACAAGTTTTTAATGTAACCAAGGATGGTTTGTCAGAACTTATGGTGCCAAAAGGACTTGAATGGGATGAAGCGATCGTGATTATTAATGGTCCGACATATAAGTTGTATACCTTGCAACAAGGAGATCATCTTGTATTGGCAACGGATGTTGCAGATTACAATAGTACAGCAAAAACACTGATTCGTGAGGTGAAAATTGATGTTGTGACAAAATCTGTAACAGATTTAACACCAGGGAAAGAACAGACCTTTAAATTTAAATTTAGTGATATTTTTGAAGAAACAGAATCTTTGACTTTGGAAGTGGACTTTGGTGACGGTGAAATTCTTTCAAAGGATTATGGTGATGTGAAGGAAATCAGTGTTGAAGCTAAACATGTATTTAAGGATTTGAAGGACAGTACTGTTAAGGCCTATTTATATGATACGACTGGTGGTAAAAAAGAATTGATTGGCAAATTAATCATTCCGATATCAACCAACCAAGAAATTGAGATTATTGCAGATTCCAAGTTGATTTATGAAGACGAGTATATTACTTTTACAACCAATGTTCAAAACAAGGATTACCAATATGAATGGGATTTTGGATATGGTGAAAACAATCCGAGAACAACGAGTTTCAATGAAAAGCAGCAATACAAGGAAAAAGGTTATTATACGGTGAGCCTGAATGTATCTGATCAAAATGGCAATCCTTTAGGAGCAGCAACCTTGGATATAGAAGTGATGAACATGGAAGAAGAAAGTTCAAACACTTCAACTGTTTTGGATTGCTATATGAATGCCAATCCGTCAGAAGCTTATGTGAATGAATCCATTGATTTTGAAATTTCAATTGAGGATGAAAACTATACTTATGAGTGGACCATTGACAACGCCCAAAGTTTTACTGGAAGCATGAACCTTTCCTATGCCTTTGATACACCTGGTACACATCATGTATCGGCAAATATTTACAAGGAAAATGTTTTAATCGGTACATCTGAAACCGATGTCAATATTATTGAAGAGGAAGTGGTTGTAGCACCTCTTTATGAATGGCATTTTACAGAAGAAACCAAAACAGAAATTCATGTGGAAGGGAATCCTCCGGATAGTCCTTATGATTCAGAACATACCATTTCAAATGGTTCAATGAGTGGTACAACCACTTATGTTGGCAAATCAGATAGTTATTACAGTCCACCTATTGTTAATGGTGAATCTTTAAGTTATCAAATCAATTGGAATGCTTTTTCTGATACTTTAAAACCAGGAACTGAAATTATGCTGGAGCTTTCAGGATCTATTACAGCGAAGAATACAAGTTACTTTAACTTCTCTCCAAATGCAACCTTAGCAACCATTGGTTTTAAAGGTTCTGGACCAGACAACTTTGTGGATACAAAAGGTGAGTATATGATGTATGTGAATCATGATATCTCTTCCAATCAAATGACTTTGTTTGCTACAGTACCAAAGCCTTACAGTGAAGAAGATGTTCTTGTGATCACTGTAAGTTGTAATTCAGGGGTCAATATTAAGCGCTTTTATAAGGCTGTCAGAATCAACTAAAAAATATGATGCTACCTTTACATCTGTAAGGGTAGTATTTTTTAAAAAACATTAATTGTGTCAAAATAAAATAACCACCTTAATGACACCTTGGAGGCAAAATGGATTATAGTCAGTTTCCTTTAAACAATAAACTTTATAGTGGTGCTGAGAAGAAAATTGGTATCACCCTTGATCATAACGATTATATGATTAAATTTCAAAAAAACCAGATTTGGCGTACGTAACAATCATATATCGGAGTATCTTGGATGCAAGATTATTGAAAGTATGGGGTTTTGATGTACAGAAGTTTTTTCTAGGGACTTATAAGCATGAGACTGTAGTGGTTATAATGGATTTTGTACAACCTAATCAGCAATTTGTATCTTTTAACTGAAAAAATCAACTAATTCTCCCGCCTCTTAATGGAGTGAAGGCGGTGAGTCTCGCAGAGAGTTGATTATTAGCCATGAAAAGGACTAATTTTTATACTCTGTTTCCTTGTGTTTGC
>JAFGVN010000089.1 GCA_016937975.1 Clostridia bacterium | reverse complement strand
TTCATGGCTAATAATCAACTCTCTGCGAGACTCACCGCCTTCACTCCATTTAGAGGCGGGAGAATTAGTTGATTTTTTCAGTTAAAGGCAGGATAATTAGTTGATTTTTTCAGTTAAAAGAATATAAAAAGATTTACTGTGGTATAATATCTATATCTAGGAGGTTATATGCCTAAAACATTTTTGAAAGTTGCATTAATTCTTTTATTATTAATTTATATTATATTTTCCTATACCTTTGATTGGGGTGCAGATTTAATCTCACCATTTTATAATATTGCCGTTTTTTCAGTTATGATATATGCCACAAGAAATAAAGCAAAATTTAAGTCCAATTTTCATATAATCGCATATGGAGTCCTATCATGGGCTCTTCTTGATATGGCATGGTTCTTTTTAGCTCACTTTACATCCTACGATCCTTCTGAATCTTTATGGATTGAATTCATCTATATTACTCCAAATGTGTTATTGTTGATTTCTGCAATCATTTATTTTATAAAAAATATGAAATCATGGAATGTCTTCCAACTCGTTGTAGATGCTATGACCGTATTAGTCATTGTTATGGGGATAAGCAGCGCTTTAATTTTCACTTATTATCCTGACAGCAATCTTACTGGTTTTGAGATTTTCAATATTACTGCATATGCTGTAACCGATGTTTTTACATTGACCATTTTACTCGTCATGTTAGCTTCGACCCGTATTCAAAACATTTCAAAATCTATTCAGTATGTTACGGTTGGTTATATGCTTTATTTATTAAGTGATTATATTTATGTGATCGATTATATTAGAAATTCCTATATACCTAATTCAATTTCCGACATATTATTTTTAGCATCATTTTTACATTTTGCTTTTGCAACCATTGAAACTCAAAATGATACCATTGGACCATTAGAGACAATTCCAAGCAATTTTGGTAAATCCAAAGTTGTATACTATGTTGTTTTGTTTGCACTTATATTATATGCACTTCAAATGATAAGCTGGTTGTACATTGTCATTTTTCTAGGAGTCCTATTCCTATATATTGTCTTCAATAAATTCGCTCAAAATTTCATTTCTTCAGAGATTTTACTAAAACATGAAAAAGAAATGAAAAACAGACTTGAAAAATTGGTTGAGGAAAGAACTCAGGACTTAAGATTATCAAGAGACGCTTTAAAAAGACAAACCATAACAGATAGCCTTACTGGACTATACAACAGGGATTATTTCTATCAAATTTCTGAGGAGAAAATCCTTAATCATCAAGAATTTTCTATGATTTATGGTGACTTGAATCGATTTAAAATCATTAATGACTTATATGGCCATCAAATGGGAGATGAAGTTTTAAAAATCATTGCAAAAAGACTTGGAAGCACTATGGAAATTCATTATGATCTATTCAGAGTTGGTGGTGATGAATTTGTAATTTTAACCTCTGATATAAAAAAAGAATCCTTGGAAAAATTAGTGCGCTCCTTTGTAGATATCATCTGCCAACCCATTGATATTGGCCAATACCGTTTTAACCTTGATGTAAGTATTGGAATTGCTTCTTATCCGAAAGATGGTAAAGTAATCAGCGACTTGGTAAAGTCTGCAGATATTGCCATGTATCATGCAAAAGGCTCTAACTCTTCTGATAAACATGTTATGTTTTCCGAACATATGCTTGAAAGACTCAATCGAAGAAGTAAAGTTGAGTTGTTGCTCCGTAATGTCAATATGGATGAAGAATTCAAATTATTTTATCAGCCACAATTTAATACCTCAACACAAAAACTGATGGGTATGGAAGCCTTATTGAGATGGATTCATCCAGAAGAAGGCTTTATCTCACCAGGTGAATTCATACCAATCGCCGAAGAAATTGGTGTGATTACAGAATTGAGTTATTGGGTTTTTAAAAAAGCTATGACTCAAATAAAAAGCTGGAATGATCAATATCATCAAAACTGGTCTATGGCCATGAATATGTCTGCAGTAACCGTTAATAATATTCATTTTTTTAACACCATAAGGAAAATGATTCATGAAATTGGAGTTGATCCAAGTCATTTGGAATTTGAAATCACAGAACATAGTGCTATGAGTACTTCGTCAATCATGGAAGAGGTCTTTGCACATCTTACGAATCTAGGTGTTCGAATTGCAATAGATGATTTTGGAACAGGTTATTCATCTTTAAGCTACTTGAAGAGATTTGAAGTTGATCGTTTAAAAATCGCAAAAGAACTCATTGATAATATTACTTCAGATTCAGATGATTTACATATCATCAAAGCGATTACCATGATGGCTAATGGCATGGGACTTGAAACCATAGGAGAAGGCGTAGAGACAAAAGAACAATTTGAAATGCTTCGTGAATTAAAATGTGACATTATCCAAGGATACTACTTCGGAAAACCTATGAATCAAGAAGATTTTGAAAACAATTTCTTATGCGAACCAAAAAACCTCTAAAAATAGAGGTTTTTTATCGTTTATAATTGAATTTGGTCTAATATTTCGAGATCATAATTATCAATGATTCTGATGAGTTTCATAGGATATTTAGGATCTGTAGCGTATCCACATCTTCTGATTGCCCATGCTCCTTTTGTTGAATCATACATGACTGTTCTATAAGGTTCATATCTCGAAAGATTTAAAAGAATCTTTTTATGATCAGCCCAACTTTCATTTATGTTGTTATAAGCTCTAAAATAATCATCTACACGATAGCTTACCCCATTATAAACTTCCCACGTATTGGAGATTACTGAACCGATGGTTCCTGTACCTTTAATACCAAATAAGTTATATGACATTTGACCTGAATATTTGTCTACTGGTAATTTTTGTCCCCAACCCGTTTCTAATATTGCTTGTGCAGTTTGTAACGATGCTGACATCCCCGTTTCTTTCATTGAATTAAGTGCCAAGGTTGATGCCAAGCTTTTAAAACTATCTTTTTCAATAATGGGTTTGGCTCCAAAGAGTGTTCCCATATAAGTTTTAAAGGTCACAGTATCTGTTTGATAGCTTCTTCCCTCGTAAGTATATGTGGCGTACATTTTATAAGTACCTGAGACAGTTGGACTATAACTTAAGGATTCTTCTATGGAAGTCAGAACCACTTTATCCTTAGCATCAAGGACGTAATAGGTTACTGATTCAGGGACAATATTTCCAGTAATACTGATAGACAAAGAATCTGTTACGATTTGATTCGGTCCAATACCGCTTAGATACATTTTAGGACTCATATCAATCACTATGTTTTTTTCAGGTGTTGTATAAACTTTACCTGAAGTATCTACTACTGTCATATAAAGGATTTGATTACCTTCATATGCTTTTGAAGGCACAAAGGTATAACTTCCCCAAGATTGATCACTTAATAAGGTGACTTCACCTGTTGTGGGATTTTTAATAAAAAATTTTGTATTGGTTACATCAAAGTTACGATACCCGATTAAACTTACAGGCTTATTAACCACTTGATTATTAGAAACACCTGACAAGTAAAAATACCGATCTGCATATAAATTGACTTGATACACAGGACTGTAGTAAGATTGTCCTTCACTATCATATGCAACGATTTGTATAGCATGTTTACCATTGTTTTTAAAATCTGGCGTATATTGATAAGTATCGTAAGGATCTCTTTCCGTGATTTCGATTGGATCTTTGTTTTCTGGTGTAATGACGTAATTGACATATCTAGGTTCAAAGTTAAACTCAGGGACCAAATCAATTGAACTATATGTTCCAGTTGTGATATTTTTAAGTCCAATTACTGGATTCAAAGAGATATTTACCGGAACAACCTTCGCGGACAAGATTTCATTTGAGCTGTTCCTTATTACATAGCCTAATAATTTCTCCCCTTCATCCTCAGGTCTTGGCATATATTCTAAAGTCGTATTTTGACCTCTACTTCTCACATATCCCTTAGAAGTTGCAGGATCGATAATCATAATTTCCACATGATCATAGCTCCCAGTGAAATCACTTGATAAGGTAAGGTTTCCTGTAATTCTTTGGTGATCTACAAGATTAATATTTAAACTATAGAAATCTTCGGTGTCTTGTTTTATATCACTATCAATAGTTACTTGATATTTATCACCATCCCAGAGTACACCAACTTGAAAAGCGTTTGCTACCAATTTTACAGGGACATAAGTACGATCATTAATAATGGTTGGAGCAACATCACTCACATGATAGACATCATTTAGAAGGAAAATTCTACTGCCAATCCATAGGGTAAGATCCAGATTATCCTTTTCTATTGTAACCATCTGCTCCTCTTCGTGCCAAGTGACTTCTGCTTCTAAGGCATCACCGATAAACTTGATAGGTACCAACGTACGATTATCTCGAATAAAAGGTGCTGCCAGATTGGTTAAATCTTTTCCATCCACAATCAAGGTTAACCCTTGGGCAAATACAGATTGTACCAAAAGTAAATTTATTAAGATTATGACTAAAGTTGCTTTTATTTTTTTCATTTTGTCTCACCTTTCTAATCGATTTTCAATGTTATTTTATCATCTCATCAGAGGATTACCAGTGTTATTTAAAATCTGTAATACAAAGATAACTCTTGTCATATATACTTCTTAAAATTGTAAAGATTTGCAATGAAAAACCATTAGATTACAAATCTAATGGTATCCTTAACTTTACTTGAGTGGGATTCGCAAAATGATCAATTTTTAAACCATATGCTTCTCCACAAATTAATTGAATTCTTTGGTGAACATTGGTTAATCCTACACCGCCTAGAACCAAATCCTTTTCTTCTTTCAAATTGATTCCTACACCATCATCTTCAACAAGTATTTCTAAAGCATCATTTTGGATGTTGGCACTAATTCTTATAATTCCAGGTTCATCCTTCGGTCTAATCCCATGGTATATGGCATTTTCTACTAACGGTTGAACCACAAGTTTGGGAACCTTGTACTTTGAAAGATCCTTCGGCATATCGATTACATAGGTCAAATAGGATTCGTATCGCATACTTTGTATTTTCAAATAATGTTCCACATGTTCAAGTTCTTCTTCAAGAGCAATTAAACCATCATCCTTTTTCAGTGCTACTCTCAATAAACCAGAAAGTGATTTTGTAACATCAATTATTTTGTCTGATGCTTTAAATTCTGCCAGCCAAACAATTGTATCCAAAGTATTGTATAAAAAATGTGGGTTTATTTGACTCTGAAGTGCTTTGATCTCTTGTTCCCTTGTCAGTTGCTCTTGTTTTTTAATATCCGTCATGAGTTTCTTAATTTCACGTACCAACAGGTTATATTGATAGGTGAGCTCTTGAACCTCTTCAAAAGTATGTTGTTCTACAGGCACTTCATGCCATTCGTCATGCACCGAGTCCATTGATGCTTCCAATGCTTTTATCGGTTGTGTAATTTTTCTGCTGATCATAGCACTTCCTACCAGTGCTATAAAAAAAACTATTGTACCTACAAAGAACAAGGAAAATATAACTTCTCGTTTGAGTAAATCTAAATTTTCAAGTGACGAAAGTCCAACTAAAGTCCATGTGGAATGACCAATGGCCTTCTGATACTTTATTAAAGTTTTGTTGTTTTCTACATAAGTTCCTTCTCTTAGTATCGCCTGTAATTGTTCTGCTTTCCCTTCGTTTTCAAAGTAACTTTCATTAGGATGATATACAACCTGTCCTTTTTCGTCAATAATAAAAGCATAGCCATTATTTCCTAAATCCATAGATTGAAAGTAGTTTTCAAAAAAACGATACTCCAGATCCATTAAAAGAACGCCAAGATGTTCATTGTCATCATTTACGACTTCTCGACTTATTGATACGACCCATTTGTTTTTATCAGAAGTAAAATTAGACATTCTAACGGCATTTAAGGCTGGCATTTGATGAGAGTTTTTCGCCTCCATATACCAATTCTGATTCATCATGTCCTCAGATAGGGTCATGGCCATATCTTGACCAACAACTATACTGTGTCCATCTACAGAGACTAAGGCCAATGATAAAATATTGTTGTCTCCAGCTAATATAAGTTCCATTAAAGCCTGTATGCCACTTTCACTTTGAGGCGTACTAAGTTCTAAGAACTCTTTTGTATCGACATCCATTGCAATGACATCAGACATAGCCTTCAGTTTATTTAAGTATCCTTCAATGTACTTAGCACTCTGAGACACTGCTTCTGAGGTTCTTAACTCATTATCCTTTGTCAATAACGTTGAAGCATTTATATAATACAATAAGCTCAACAATACAATAGCCAGAAGTAAAATAACAAACACATAAATTTTAAGTTGCACATGCATTTTTCTCATGTTTTTAAAGCCCATTGGATTGTACCTTCCCTTTGTATTGTTTCGGTGTCATTCCAGTGTATTTTTTAAATCGAGTAGCAAAATAATTAACATCCTCAAAACCTATGGCATCTGCAATTTCATAGTTTTTCATATCTGATGCAATCAAAAGAAGTTTTGCTTTTTCAATTCTTGCCTTTGTCACATAATCTTGAAAGGCTATACCATAAATATCCTTAAATACACTGCTTAAATAATTACTTGTTAAATTCAACTTTTCCGATAAAAAAGTCAATGAAAACTGACTGTCGAAGATTTCCTTTTCAACAACTTGTTTCAATTGCTCTTCGAATGAATGCTTAAAATCAACTTGACCCACATAGGATTCAATGGCATTTTGTTTTAAGTCCTTAATTTTACTTTGAATCAATTTTTTTAAAATCTCGTCAATATCCTTTCGACTTACTGGTTTTAAAATGTACTCATCTACACCTATTCTTAAAGCTTTGACAGCGTAATCAAAGTAATCATATCCAGTGATCATTGCAATCTTAACGTTTTTATCTATACTTTTAATTTGTTCTGCTAATGATAAACCGTTGATCTTAGGCATATTAATATCCATAAGAATAATATCTATCCTTTGGGTTTTGAAAATTTCCAAAGCTTTTTCACCATTTGAAGCTTCATAAACCGCTCCAATTTCTAAGGTTTCAAAGTTCACTAAATCTTTTATGCCCCTTCTTACCAAAGGTTCATCATCAACAATCAACAAATTATACATATCTCATCCTTATTCTATTATATGCACTAAATAACCATATCCTCTTTGTGTCATTTCTTCCAATGGAATAAACTCAATTGAAGCAGAGTTGATGCAAAATCTCAACCCTCCCAGTTCCAAAGGACCATCTTCGAAAACATGTCCTAAATGACTATCACCTGCACGGGATCTCACTTCAGTACGAACCATATTGAAGGAAGTATCTTGAACATAAGTCACCACTTCTGGACTGATTGGTTTTGAAAAACTCGGCCATCCACAACCAGATTCGAATTTATCTTTAGAAGAAAACAAAGGTTCTCCAGTAGCCACATCTACATATAGCCCAGGTTCAAAGTTATCCCAGTATGCATTGGAAAATGCTCTCTCAGTATTATTATTTTGAGTCACTTCATATTGTATCTCGGTAAGTTTTTCTTTTAAATCTGCATCACTCGGTTTTGGATACCATTCTTTCTTGATGACAACATCTTCAACAGTAAACAAATCAATATGACAATAACCGTTTGGATTTTTCTCTAAATAATCCTGATGGTATTCTTCAGCAAGATAATAGTGCTTAAGGGGTTCAACTTCCACAACAACGGGTTTTGAATATGCCAGTTGCACCGATTTAATTTTTTCATCAATAACTGCTTTGTCACCTTCATTAACGTAATAGATACCGGTTCTATACTGAACTCCTCTATCATTTCCTTGCTTATTCAAAGAAGTTGGATCAATTACTTTAAAATAATAATCCAAAAGCACTTCCAACGTAACTCTCTCAGGATCATACTTTACATGAACGGTTTCCGCATGCCCTGAATTCTTATAAATTAAATCTTCATAGCTTGGATTTTCAGTGTTACCATTTGCATAGCCACTTGTAACATCAAACACACCATAAATTCTGCTCATATAAGCCTCTAAACCCCAAAAGCAACCACCTGCAAGATAAATATCTTCAAGTTTATTTTCATCGTATTGGACATTCTCATTGGGATTAGAAGGTAATCCAGTTTTTTCTTTTTCAATCTGATTGATTTTCATATTAATAACCTCATCTATTTGATCTTCTTCCACCTTTTCTAAAGGTTGATTATTTGTATTTTTTTGGCAGCCTATCAATACTATTGTAACCATAAATATCATAAATATAAACTTTTTCATATATACGTTGTCAAAGACAACTCCCTCCTCTCATAAAGGCTTATGAATCATATACCCAGATTTTAATATATTGCTTCAAAAGTCTTCAAGATCATATCATTATCAATATGTCCAGGTATGACTTGTACTAAGATTTGATCTGAACCTACAAAGGCTGAAGTTGGAAAGCCTCTTACATTGAAAGCCTTTTGAATCATACCGTCTTTATCCAATAAGACCTCCATATGTTCATAATTCAAACCTTCAAACCATTTAATAAATGCCTCTTCTTTCATTTCACCTTTTTCACCTGGTGCTACTATGGTTAATACCTTAATATCTTCCGACATGGAAAGTGTATCTATATCATCTAATCCTGCCAAGCAAATGCTGCACCACGATGCCCAAAATTTTATATAAACCTTTTGTCCTTTATAATCTGATAAAGACACTTCATTGCCTTGAATATCCTTTAAAGTAAAATCCTCGGCCATAACACCAGGGTTCATCATTACAGGCTCATTCATTTCATCCACGGCATTCAAATGATCCTTCATTTCTTCGTCCATCATGTCCTCTTCTGTTGTCATATTTTTATTCATCATTTCATCTTCTTTAGTCATCTCATCATTTGTCATCTCATTGGTTGGCTGATCACCATCATTTTTATTTAAAGCACCTCCAAATAATATCAAACCGATAACCACTATAATAACTACGCCTATTATCAAACTATTTTTTTTCATAAACCCTCCTTATTGCAATAACTTTTCAAAAAATACTGTAACAGCTGTAAGTTGATTGGTCATGAGTAATACACCCATTAAAACGATTAATGCACCACCTATTCTCTTGATCAATAAAAGGTGTTTTTCTAACTTTTGAAACTTGCTTATAATTAATGTAGAAGCTAATGCCATCACCAAAAATGGTATCATCAAACCAATTGCATAGATGCCCATTAGAAAAGCGCCATATGCTGCTTTTCCAGAAGTAGCCGATGTCACCAATACGGCTCCAAGTATAGGACCAACACATGGTGTCCATCCTAAACTAAAAGTAACACCCATCAAATAAGTTCCAAAAACCTTTGATTTAGAGGGTTTAAATGAAACCGTTTTATATTGATCTAACTTTTTAAAATGAATCAAATCCATTTGGTGAATACCAAGTAAAATTACAAAGATCCCACCTAAAATTAATACCCATTCACTGTATAGAACCTTTCCCAATACGCCTGCACCAAAACCCAAAAGGATGAATGCTGTAGAAAGTCCTAAAACAAAAGTCATCGTATTTACAATTCCTCCTGAATTCAACTTCCATTTAAAGAATTTTAAAGGTTTGTAAGCTTTATCTTCATCTGTCAATAAACCAATATACACAGGAATTAATGGAAATGTACAAGGTGCAAAAAAAGATAAAACGCCTGCTATAAAAACACTACTTACTAATAATTGTTCACTTAACATAAGATCACCTCTCTTTGTTTACAATATTAGTATAGTATATTGTTGAGTGAATTGATATGGATTATCAACTTAAAAAACTTGAATATTATCCAATCGTAACATGATTCATAATTAAAGTTTCCACATCAAAAAGCAAACAAAATCTTCAAAAAAAAAGAACCAGTGAAGTCACTGATTCTAAAATTTGTCTACACATATGTACTCATTATCCACTAAGTAACATATTTGATCCTTTGAACGATGCTCGAGTAATCTGCTTTTAAATGCTCTTTTCCATATACTGTCTTCTTTAGACTTTACTTGTGTAACCTCCTGTGTGTCCAGATCCACATGGACTATTTCATTGTTTACAACAATATCCAATTGTTTGTTTTCTAATTTCATAGCGCAACCTCCTTAATTATCTAACGTTTGTACTACTTCCCGTGATAACAGATTGAGCATTGCTCTGTTAATTATGTTATACCCCAAAACATAGATTAGAAACGAATATTGTTACATTTTGTTAACATTTAACGAAATTTTCACAAATTATTACAGTATTTCTGCCATTTTCTTTGGCTCTATACAGTGCCTTGTCAGCCCGATGGTACAACTCATCTAATGAATGAAATGCTAAATGTTCACAGATACAAAGCCCTATACTAATGGTTAATCTGAGATTGTCTATCCCATCAACAGACATGGTTTCAACTGCTTCACGTATTTTATTCCCTAGAGCTATTGCTGAAGATTCATTTTGATTTACTACGAGGAGGCCAAATTCCTCACCGCCTAATCTTGCAAAACAACTCTTCTCATCGACTTGTTTCATAATAACATCAGTAACTGATTTTAATACCAAATCACCTTTTACATGACCATATTGATCATTAATACTTTTGAAATAATCCAAATCCATAATCATCAACGCAATACTGTCAATGGATTCTTGATGAATCTGCTTTTCAAAGAACTCATTGAAGCCTCTGCGATTGTAAATACCTGTTAGACTATCTGTTTTGGATAAGCGTTCTAGAGTCTGTGCTTGTTGGATATTATGAATTGCAATAGATACATATGACGCAATAATTTCAAAAATATTCTTATGCTCTTCCAGATATGCATTTTTTTTGCCACTCTGTATTGTAAAGACACCAATTGTTTCATTTTTTATTTTTAAAGGGCAATACATGATCGAATGAATCTCTACAAGTTTTTTGCTGCCTTCATGGGTTTTTGCATGAAATCGTTTTTCTATATATTGAGGTATTTCTACTTCCGCATCTGAAATATAGATAGATCTATCACGCTTGATACACCATACCGCCAAGCTATTAGGATCATCTAAAGTAATCTCCTTAGATGGCATTTCAATCTCTTCAGCAAAGAAGTATCCAAAATCAATGGCTTTATCCTTAAGTACGCCTATCCCTATTGCATCTAAAGAAAACATGTTCTTCAACTTCGAATCAATATCAGAAACCAATGCCTTTATATCATTGGCCACACTAAGTTCTCTTCCAATTTCAGCAATAGTTTCCAACTGTCTGATTGACTTTTTAAATTCATTGTGCATCATTTGATTGAGTTTTTCTTCAGTTTTTACAGTATTAATCTTTTCCTGTAATGCCATGTGTTTTTTCAAATATAAGTATGCCTGGTTGAAATCGTTTAAATGAGCCTTTACTTTAGAAAAAATTAAGTAGTATTCTGAAGAGATTTTCATGTTCTCTATCTTCTCCATGTCAGAAAGATGTTTTTCAAGTAGAGCATTGCTTTTTAAATAATCTTTTTTTTCTAAATATAAACTTGCTTTTGTTAATATAAAATTAATTTCATAATGGGTTTTATAACCTTCAAATGCTGTATTTACAGAATCCATAATAAGTAAAGCCTTTTCCAATCGATTGGTTTCTACGAGTAAATGGGCATATGTCGAGATTGCCATTATTTCAATTTGATGATGATTTTCTTCCTTTGCTAAATAAATTACTTTTTCTATGAGTTCTTCTGCATGGACATAGTTCTTAGTTTCAATCAAAGAGGATGCATAGTTAAACATGATAATCAGCTTTTGATAATTACTTTCTTCAAGCTCTATGTAATCTAATGCATTTTTTAAATATAATTGTGCAACTTCATAATTTTCAAGAAAATAATTTACTGTACCTAGACTTGTTCTAATACGCTTTACAGCTTGAAAATCATTAATTCTTTCAGCTATTTCAAGTCCTTTCTCAAGATAAGTCAACCCTTCTAAATAATCACCAATACATTCATTTAAATAAAGGGCATAACCTCGATAATAATCCAACAGGTACTTATCAGATAAATTGTTAACCTTTATCATTTCTTTTAAAATCAACAAATCATTTAACGCCTGTTTTGACATATTATGTACAGAAGCATATAAGACACGATTCAAGATCCCATAATACTCACCATGAATATAGGAAATGTCCTTAGAATTTCTTATAATCTGAGAAATGTAGCTATAAGTATCTTGATCACCAATTACTTTATTTGCATAATGGATCATCGCCACATTATTTCTTTCATCAATTAGTTTTGCTTCCATCACATCACCCATAGTTATTGCTCCTGTTCTCGAAAGTTTCAAAGACTTAAAACTATAAATTAATTGTATCATAAACTATTCCATAAACATAAAACATTTGAAATTTCAAAAAAAAAACTGCTTAAAAAGCAGTTTGGTGGTCGGTGTGGGACTCGAACCCACGACTTCTACCACGTCAAGGTAACACTCTCCCAGCTGAGTTAACCGACCGTATACCATGTAATCATAACAGAAATCATTTCATTTTTCAATATTTACCATTACATTTAACTAGGATTATATTTTAGTTTTTATTAAAATGCACTGTAAGAAAACACCTGCCTTCTTCTACTAACTTTCGAGTCCTAAAGAATATTTTTTTATCACCTTAGGATTATTTATTCTAGGCATTTTCTTATATTGAAATTAATAGATCCTGATAAATAGATCATAAGTTAAACTTGAGCTGATTATCTTCTCTGTATAAATGAAACTAGCATTACAGATCTTCATCATGCTTTCTCTATCATTTTAATAATCTCTATTAAATTCATAAGATGTTCAGTCATCTTTTTATCTTTGTGATAAACCAAATTAAAATCTCTTTCTAAATTAAGAAAATCACACGCGATTCTTTTAACATGATGCTGCTTTAGTGCCAATTGTGATACAATACCAAAACCAAGCTCACTTTCAACTGCATTGATGATTGCCTCATTATTGGTAAAACTACCGATGACTTTTATTGGAATTCCCTTTTCTTCAAAAGCTTTCAATGCCAGCTTCCTTGATCCACTTCCTTCTTCTCGAAGAAAAAAATTCTTATCCATCAGCTCACTTTGTTTTCCCACATTGCTTATTGGATCTTTTATCGGTGCTATAACGACTAACTCATCTTTATAAAATGGCTGAACAATCAAATCATGATGACCCATAATCCCTTCAGATAATCCAATATCCAATTCAGATTTTAAAAGGGCATTCCTCAATTCCTTCGTATTCATCATATGAATCTCTAACTCTACATTTGGATATTTCCTTTTAAAAGGCTTTAGCCAAACACCAATACCATAAGTTCCAATGGTTACCGTTGCACCTATTCTGACTTTTGGGTGCATATGATTCAACATCTCTTCATCAAGTTGATCATACAAACATAGCAATCCATTTACATGACTTTGAAGTTTTTCACCTTCTATTGTTAAATATAATCTTTTATTAAGTCGCTCAAATAAAACAACATTGTAATAAGATTCCAGCTCTCTAACCACTTGACTCACAGCGGGTTGTGTCATATGAAGAAGTTGAGCGGTCTTTGTCATATTTTTATTTTCACATAATACTTTGAAGATTTTAAAGTGTCTTAGATTCATACATCCTCCATAAGTGTTTACTTATCATAAACATAATAACATATAATTTTACTTTTGATAAATAGCATGTTACTTTCATTATGGAGGATAGATTATGAAAAGAAAATTTGTCGGCTGGAACATAATAATTGGAATCGGAATTGTCAGTTATGTTCTTCATCAATGGATTCAACCCTTTATCGCTTTTGAAATGGTAACCATGAGCATTTTGCTTGCTATGGTCATAAAACTTAAATTCCCTAAAATCACAGTTTATGAGGAAACCTTCTCATACGTATCCAAGCATTTTTTAAAAATAGGAATTGTTTTTCTAGGATTTAACATGTCCCTTGAGACCTTATCTACTATTGGTATCTCCTCAGGTCTTCTTTTAGGTTTTTGGATAGCAGCGGTTCTCGGATTATCAATTCTCTTAGGAAAATACTTTGAACTGCCTTCTAAATTGGCTTTACTCATTGGAATCGGTTCATCTATATGTGGTGCTTCAGCAATTGTTGCTTTAAGTCCCATCGTGGAAGCAAAAGAAGATGAAAAAATCATTGCTGTATCAGTAGTTTCCATTTTAGGTACAGTAGGTGTATTATTCTTTTCTCTTCTAGCTTTATTAAGCCACTTTTCAGAAGTTGAGTTTGGTTTTTATGCGGGTTTATCTTTACAAGGTGTTGGTCATGCCTTAGCAGCAGCTTTCTCAGGGGGTGAATTGGCAGGAGAAATTGGTACAATTACGAAAATGACAAGAGTACTTTATATTATTCCATTGGCTTTTATTTTAAATATAGGTAAAGAAAACCAATCAAAAGTCATCCCCTACTATGTCTTCATGTTTATACTTGTCGCCATTTTGAAAGGTATTCTACCATTACCAGAGTTTGTGATTAAAACCGGTCAAGAGATCAGCAAAGTCGCTATATTGTTTGCGATGACCGCATTAGGACTAAAAGTGAACTTTGATTCAGTGAAAAAGCAGGGCAAGAAAGTTATGGTTCACGGCAGTCTCTTATTTTTTATAGTTTTAGTTTTAGGATTTATTGTAACGACCTTCTTAACGCCCCATATCGGTTAAGCATATCGTGATTTTTTTCCCAATCTCAAATGGTAATTCTGTTAAATTTTTAATACAAAGATAACCATTCTAAACAAATTACTTCTTCAAATTTGTAATATTTAAGCATTCGAAATGAAAACATCTAATTTATGGGCTTTTATGATTATAATCTCAAATAAAATTCTAAGCAATTTCAATTCAGAATGTATTAATTTGTCATATCTTTAACATATGTTGATTTTATAGAGACATTTCTTTATGATGAATGTAGATAATTAAAGGAGGACTTTATAATGATAAGAACAATGGAAGTAACTTTTCCAGGTGGCCAAAGAGTAGATGCCCACGCTGGTGGTTTGACTGTACACACAGACCAACCGGTTAAAGCTGGTGGTGATGCAAGTGCTCCAACACCATTTATGACATTCCTAGGCTCAATTGCTACATGTGCAGGCATATATGCTCTTGGATTTTGTCAACAAAGAGATATTGATACAACGGATATGAAAATAACGATGAGTTACAATGTTAATCCAGAAACAAAAATGGTGGACCAAGTTGAATTGAAACTACATACACCTGAAGGATTCCCAGCAAAATATGAAAATGCAATTATCAAAAGTATGAACTTATGCTCAGTTAAGAAGCATATGGAAATACCACCTGAGTTTAAAACAGTTACAACAATTAGCCATCCATAAGCAGAGTATACAAACATTCATTCAAAAAGGGACTATATCACATGTGATGTAGTCCCTTTTTTTAAACTTTTATAACGGGCAGTTGAATATGATCTGGATACAAATATAAAAGTTCATTACCTCCGCAGCCACAACCAGCTTCATCATCACAGCCGCAACTTCCTGCTGAGACATGACCATCTGTAATAATATCATGGCCACTTATGCCCATATTCATCAAGTACTCAATGGTGTTGCTAACAAACAGAGTGCTTCCGACAACATAAATTATGGGATCATCACTTAAGTACACCATCATATTTTGCAGAACAAAATCTAGGGATTGATAAAATTCTGTTCTATTCTCTGCATAATGTGCTGTGAAATACCGTGTATGCTTTTCGATTTGCATCATTTCATTCTGATACAATTCACTGGTATGATTGACATTAATTGAAGCTAGCATTGAAACATCACTTGAATCATGGTCATATGCATAAATTAAAGATCTTGCCGCCGCTATGCCTACACCATTGGATAAAATTAAAACAGGTCTATTCTCTCTTCTCAAATAGAATTCCCCAGAAGGTACAGTTATTTCAACTGACTCTCCTTTCTTGAGGTTATTTAAAGCCTGCTTGTAAGCACTGGCATTTTCCCTAATTCTTGTCGTAAATCGTATTCTCTTTTCATCCGGGATTGTAGCATAGGAAAACTTCTTTCCAATCCACTTTTCATTCACAGAAATATAGACTTTTGAACTATCGCCTTCTTTCCAATGAACGGATGGATTCATATGAAAATCGAAGCTAAATGTCTCGTCATCATGTTTTATCACTTCCATTAATTCTAAAGCAATTCTTTCATCTTTGCATGAACATGCCATAGTCGCTCCTTTCTAATTGATAAACATTATCAATTAAAAGTATAACACATTGAACTGCCTCAATCAATTCTATTTTAGTATACATTTATGTTTATTTCTTGTCCTGATGATAATCGATTACATTTACACCCTAAAACAGATTTCAAAACTTCATAACCTTTCATTCCAGTACAATGACCGGTATAACATTGGATATCAAGGTTTTTTAAAGCTTTAGCCACTGCTTCCAATTTAGAATCTTGAAAATCACTTTGATCACTTGAAAGATGAAAACCACCTATGACGATTTTTGGATAATGCTGGTAGATATTTTTTACACTTTCAATAATGTTCATAATGCCATTGTGAGAACATCCAGTAATGAGAATCAAATCCTTTTGGCCTTTAATAATCAAACTTTGCTCATGTAAAAAAGGATCATGAATGAATATATTTTCTTTCTTGGTAAAAAGATGCTGATTCATTTCTGGCATCGGCCATTGATTCGAGTTATTTTTCATTAAATGTATAGAGGCATTGATTGCATAATTACCATTGATCCAATGTATATTAGGATGAAGTTTCCACTCTGGATGAATACCAATCTCCTTGCAGTCTGTTTTGCAAGAATAAAACTCATGTTTTCCTTTTTCCTGAATATAAACAGGCTTTTCATAGTGCTCTAAAAAATTGTATAAACCGCCTATATGATCATAATGACAATGAGAAACAACAGCGAAATCAACTTGATCCAAGGAGACACTCATCATATCAGCATTTTTTAAGTACGCCATGCTTTGTCCCATGTCGAAAAGAATTTTTTGACCGTCATGTTCAATATATAAACTTAACCCATGTTCCTTCACAAATTGATTCTCTAAACTGGTGTTTTCTATGAGTACTTTAACTAACATCACTTTACCCCGCTATTTGACTTTGATTTTGGGTCTGTATTTGATACATTTCATAATAGAAACCCTTTTCTTCCATAAGTGATTCGTGCGTACCCGATTCAATCAATTGTCCTTCATTCATTACTAAAATCAAATCTGCTGAAACAATTGTGCTTAAACGATGAGCAATAATAAAACTCGTTCTATTTGCCATTAATTCCAGAAGAGATTTTGAAATGACCTTCTCAGTTTTAATATCCACACTACTTGTTGCTTCATCTAATATGAGTACTTTAGGATCCATTAAGATTGCTCTTGCAATGGTTATCAACTGTCTTTCACCTTGACTCAAATTCATACCACCATAAGAGAGTTTCGTATGATATTGATGTGGTAATTTTGCAATAAAATCATGAGCACCTGCAATTTTAGATGCGCTTACAATATCATCCATGGAAGCCTCTAAATCACCGTATAAAATATTATCATAAATTGTACCGCTGAATAAATATGTATCTTGTAAGACAAAACCAATATTTTGTCTTAGCCAATGTCTATCTATGTGCTCAATTAAATGGTCATCTATGAAAATCTGCCCTTTTTGGGGTGCATAAAATCTTGTAATCAAGTTCACAACCGTTGTCTTGCCGGCACCTGTCGGTCCAACAATGGCAACCTTCATACCTGGTTCGACTTTAACATTTAGATCTCGGATTACTTCTTTTCCTTCAATATAGGAAAAATGAACATGATTTAAATGAATTTTTCCTGAAATGATGTTGTCCTTTAAGGCATCTCCATGTATAGGTTCTTCTATTTCATCAAGCACTTGGAATACTCTTTGAGAACCTGCAATAGCGGACATGAGGGAATTATAAATACTTGCCATTTCGTTCAATGGTCTTACAAACTGTCTTGAGTAAGCAATAAAACTGGAAACTACACCAACAGTGACATGTCCTTTGATGACAAGATAACCACCTAATAAACCAATCACACCAAAGGTTAAATTGTTAATGACATTCAAAACTGGCATTAATAGTCCTGTCCACAATTGAGCTTTTCTACCTTGCTCATATAGATTTTCATTGGCCTCTTCAAAGTTTTTTAAAAACTGTTCTTCTTGATTGAAGGTTTGGATAACCGACAAACCATAAACCGTCTCTTCTACCTTTCCATTGATCATGCCTGTGTACTTTTGTTGCATCTTATAAAATTGAATGGTTCTTTTAGCAATGAGTTTTGATAAACCATATATAAAGGGAACACTCATTAAAACCCCTAGAGTCAAATATATATTCATGTAAAGCATAATGGACAAAGAACCTGCAACGGTCACAACACTTCTCATGAGACCTGTTGTAGATTCAGACATTACTGTACTTACATTATCAATGTCATTGGTAAACCGACTCACAATATCTCCATGGGAATGACTGTCAAAATAGGCGATTGGTAATTTTGACAGTTTTTTAAATAAAGTGTTTCTCATATGATGAATGATTTTTTGAGAAGCAGAAACCACCAAGACTTCTGACATCCAAGTTAACAAAGATATCAAAGCATAAATAACAAACAAAATGCCAATCTTGTTTAATAAACTGCTGCTGAAATCCCCTTCATTCATTTGGTCAACAATAAATCCGATAATACGCGGTGCCGACAAAGTTAAAATTGAAGTGACAAGCACAATGGCTAAAACTAGCATAAGTCTATATATTTCTTGTTTTGAAAACTTCAATAAGCGAGTAATCGTCTCTTTAATATTCTTCGGCTTTACACGGTTTTCAAATCGTGCTGACATTCTACCAAAAGACTGTTGACCGTTCTCCTTACTCATTTCTTTTTTGTAAACATCCTTCGTCATTGGATCACCCCCATTTGAGCAGCATATATTTCTTGATAGGCAACACAACTTCTTAAAAGATTGTCATGGGTATCGAGACCTTCTATTTTTCCATTTTGAATTACAAGTATTTTATCCATTCTCTGAACAGTGGAGATCTTTTGTCCAATGACAATCATCGATCGATTTTGACCTAACATTAAATTATCAAGTACATTTTTTTCAGTAACTGCATCCAAAGCACTTGTACTGTCATCCAATATCAAGAATTTGGGTTCCCTCATCAAGGCGCGTGCCAAAGATAATCTTTGCTTTTGACCACCAGAAATGTTTACGCCACCCTTGCCAATCCAACTTTCCTGTTTGTCGACCATGTCAAAAACAAACTCAGCTGAAGCAAGTTTTAAGACATTCTTTAAATGATCCTCATCGTTTATTTGGCCAAATAATACATTTTCTTTTACTGTATTTGAAAATAAAATTTTCTCTTGTGGAACATATCCCATATACTTCCTAAAGCTTTTCATGTTATTTGGGCTTAGTTTTTTGGACCCTACCCAAATTTCACCTGAATTGGGTACCAATATCCCCATTAACAAATTGATTAAGGTGGTTTTTCCAGATCCTGTCGTACCAATAATACCTATGCTTTCATTAGGCTTTAATGCAAAACTCATATGATTTATTGCCAATTCGCCTTGACCATATCGATAACATAAATCTTTTACTACGACCCCCTGTTTCAGATCTTCTTCTGTTATCAATGCATCATTGCTTTCTTCACGCGTAGTCATTAGCAAGACTTCTTCAATTCTTGTACTAGATGTTTTAGCACGAATATACATAGAAAATACCCTTGACATGACACTCGTAGCAAACATCAGTTGAGTCATGTAATTAATAAATGCAACAATTTGTCCTACACTAATCTCTTGAGCTGCTACCCAATCTCTACCAAGGTACAAAAGTATAACAATTGCCATATTTGCTGCCAATAAGATAATAGGATTGAAAATCGCCATGAACTGCATCGCATGGGTTGAAACATTCTTCAAATCATCACTGACTTTTTCAAAATTATCATTCTCATATTCAGAACGATTGAAGGCCTTAACCACTCGGATACCATTAAGATATTCAATGGTTTTCTTATTCAAATGATCTAGTTTCACCTGGATTTTTGCTAACTTTGGATAACCATATTTCATATTAATAAGTATCACAATAACCATTACCGGTAAACTGCTCAAATAAATCCAAAAAAATTTTCGATCAAGGGTCATAACCATTATGAAACTGCCAACTGCCAAAAAAGGAGCTTTCAAGAAAATTCTCATAGTGCCATTGACAAAAAGCTGCATTTGTCTAACATCAAAAGTCAAACGATTAATCATGGATCCTCTTTCAATTTCCTCAACCTGCGTTAAATTCATGGAAAGAAGCTTTTCATATAACTCCTTTCTCAAATCCTTTGCAAAATTAAAAGAAACATGAGTGGACAGGTAATTTCTAACCAGTGCACTCAGAAGACCTAACAAGGCAACACCAAACATCATTAAACCCATATATGAAACCATATTCATATCTTTTAATTTAACACCATCATCAATGATTTTAGAAATTAACAAAGGTTGCATCAAATCAGCCGTAGCTTCAAAAATAAGGAACAAAATGGCGAGACTGAACATACCTTTATATTTCTTTAAATACCGCTTGTAAATTCTCATATAACCCTCTTTTTAAACAAAATTCTTTTGACACCCGAAATATATCTATTAATAGTATAATCCAAAATAAACACTTCTACAATCAACCATTATCATATACTGAAATATTCTTCAAAGCAGTCGTTTATGGACGACCTATAATGAACTGCGTAAAAAAGCTACCCTCAGTTTTAGCCTTTGGGTAACCTTATTGTAATTCTAGTATACAAATTCAATTCACTGACAATTTCTATAAAACCATGATGTGCTTTAACAATATCCTTAGCAATGGATAATCCTAAACCAAAACCTTCCAGTTTCTTTGATCTTGCAACATCTTGTCGATGAAATCTCTCAAAGACTTGATTATAGTCTTCCTTTGGAATGCCAATACCTGTATCCTCAACGAAAAATTCTATAAAGGGTTTTCCATGATACTTGATAACCGAACCCATAATCAACAGATGACCATTTTCTTTATTGTATTTGATGCCGTTGTCTAACAAAATAGAAGCGACAGAATCCAACATTTTTTCATCACCAATAGTCCAAAGCGATTCTGATATTTTCATTTCAATTTTTATGTTTTTTAATTTGGCTAAACTTTCAAAATGACTTATTTTTTTTGTAAAAATCTCTTTTATGTCTACTTTATTTTGCTCATAAACAGTTTGACTCGCATCATTTCTCGCTATAAACAAAAGTCTTTCAACAAGATTCGACATCTTCTCTGTTTCATCTTGTAATGACTCAACAGTTTGTTGACCCATTTCAGACAGTTTTTCTTGATCAAGTCTTAAAACATCTAACCCCAATGTCATTGCACTTAATGGTGTCCTTAATTCATGAGAAGCATCACCAATAAATTGTTTTTTTGTCAAATATGCTTGTTTAATCGGTTTAATCATCTTATCAGCTAGAAAATAACCAATAATAAAAGCAAATATACTACCCACTGCAATAACCATTAACATCACTTTAAACAATTGATCAAGTGTATCATAAACCAAAGTAATGTTTTGTCCTACAGTAGCGTACCCGATGATTTCTTCATTAATTGTAATAGGCATTTTCGCCATGAGATAGTAACCATAGCCATCTTTACTGATATCAATGATTTGTGGATCCATATCATCTACTAGTGAGTCAGTATAGGAATACAAGATATTGCCAACAGTTTCATTAGGCACTTTATACAACAAAATTTCACCGGAATTAGAGCTAATGGCATAGTAGGAAAAAGATAATAAATTTGTTGGAATGATAATATCTTTGTAGTTGGATGTCGTCGCTTCAACTTCGATCTCATCTTCATCGGAATCATCCTTCTCATGAGAATCTTCGTGATCATTTTCATCTGATTCATTACCCAAAGCGACTTCCACATGAGGTTGGTCTTCAGAATCAGAGGATTCTTCAATCCATTGAGAGCTATTAATATTCGACAGCATGTCATTAATTTCTTCATTTAAACGATTGGCATTACTCGATTTAAGAAGTTCAAAAACAAGCAAATTTCCAATTACAAGAATAAATACCAGCAAGAGTGTATATATGGCGGTCATTTTCCATCTAAATTTTTCGAACATCTAACCCTCCATCTTATAACCAATGCCTCTTACATTAATAATTGGTGAATCCTTTTTACCACCTATTTTTTTTCTTAACAGTCGAATATGAGCATCTAAGTTGTTCATGGTAACTTCTGTATCCATGCCCCAAACCAAGTCAATCAACTTTTCTCTAGGAACAATCTGATTGGCATTTTCAGCCAAAACCAAAAGAAGTTGATACTCTCGCTTAGAAAGATGTACGACTTCTTTTTGAAAATGAACACTTTTATGATTCAAATCTATATTCAAATTACCAATAGTAATTTCTGAATTGACGATCCCACGCTTTGTTCTTCTTAGCAATGCCAACAATCTTAATTTAAGTTCCTTATATTGAAAGGGTTTGACCAAATAATCATCTACTCCTGCCTCAAATCCAATTACCTTATTTTCTAAATCGTCTTTGGCTGTCAGCATGAGTATACCACCTTCAAAACCGTTTTTTCTCAGAATTTTAACAGCATCAATGCCATTTAGATTCGGCATCATCCAATCCATGATGATGATATCATAGTCATTCATTTTTACATAATCCAGTACTTCAGCGCCATCGAGTGCATGATCAACCTGATAACCATCTTTTTTCATCAGTTCGATTAGAAAGTGAGCAATTTTGGGATCATCTTCTGCGAGTAAAAATAACATCATTTTCTCCTTTTTACTTATTTTACCCCTAATCCCAGGTATTACTCAAGGGTGACATGTTTAATCATCTTCTTCGTGTTCATCATCATGTTCATCATCATCATCATCATCATCATCACTACCACTGGATTTTGTGGTAACATTTTGATTAATTATTGATTGATCAGATGGCAAATATCCTACAATTGGTAGTTGAGCAAGCAAAGATGAACTATGGGGTGAATTTAAGAAAGCAGTAGTCATATCTGCACCAGCTGTTAAACCATGATGTTGACCATTTCTCCAATAACTTGTTACATCATAAACCACACCATTGACTGCTATATAAGCAGGTTGAGTGTTTTGACCATTAAAAGTTGCTAGCATTTCTAAGGAAATTAGATTAGTAGGATCCATATTGGTTTGAGTATGAGTCTCATCTGCTGTTGAATCGTTCTGTAGGAATGTAGATGATGTATCCTCGATAATTCCAACTTGTTTAAGCGTGCTTAACAAGCTTTGTGAATGAGGAGACATAGCAAAAGCATTTGTTAAATCCTGACCCGCTGAATACCCGTTATGCGTACCGTTTCTCCAATCACTGACATTTGTCACATCATATACGATGCCGCTTACTGCTATATAAGCTGGTTGGTTATTTTGACCATTGTATGCAGAAAGCATTTCCAAGGTAAAAATGTTGTTGGATGCCTTATTGGTTTGAGTATTAGTCTCTGTTGATTTTGAATTAATCTGTACTGCTACAACTGATTTTTCATCATAAGTCCCAACTGGTTTAAGTGTACTAAGCAAACTTTGAGCATGAGGCGACAAAGCGAAAGCTTCTGTCAAATCCTGACCCGCTGAATACCCGTTGTGGGTTCCATTCCTCCAATCACTGACATTTGTCACATCATATACGATACCACTTACTGCTATATAAGCAGGTTGATTATTTTGACCATTGTAAGTTGATAATGATGTTGCATTAAAAACATTTGAAGTATTTACTAAAACCGGGGCTTCACTACTGCTATTTTCACTTGTACTGACTTCTAAAACATCTACTGAAGGATTGGAGTTATTAGCTTTGCTTGTCTCGATAGTATCATTTGATTGAGTCGTAGATAATAATTTTGTAGAATAAACACCTACGACTTTCGCTTCTTTTAATATACTTTCACTGTGAGGTGATTGTGAAAAAATATCTGTTAAATCCATTCCAGCTTCAACACCATGATGTGTACCATTTCGCCAAGCCTTAACATCACTTACATCATATACAGTACCTTTATAAGCAATATAAGAAGGTTGATTATTCTTCCCGTTGTATGTTTTAAGAGTTTCTGCATCAAATAATGGTAATTTTGTATTTTCACTCTCAGTACCACTGAAAACAGAGTTCCCTGCTGTTAAGCTACTTGTTCCTTTTACATCGACGATTTGATTGTAGGCAAAAGTAAATATTCCCACTGACAAAATCACTAAAATTACAATTCCTATAGTCCATTTCATTTTGTACTTATTCATAAGATCCTCCTAGAATGAAAACTTTTCAATATGGATTCTACTCCTTTTGATTCTTAATTCTAATAAAGATTTTTTTGATGCTTCCATAAACATCGCAGGTCCACAAATGTAATAGCCAGAATCCATTTTATTGGAATCATTTGAAAACAATACTTCTAGATTGACTCGGCCTTTAACATATGTCACCGCATTGGTATTCAAAGGTAGGTTTTCATTTTGGCTTAAATACATAAAAATCTTTAATCCTTTTAAAATTTTTGCCATTTCTGTTATTTCACCTAAGAAATATGCTTCATCTAAGTCTTTTAACTGCCATATCAGAATAATTTCCTGACTGCTCTGTTCATTTACCAAATCCTTTAACATGGATAGCATAGGTGTAATACCAATTCCTGCAGCAATAAATACTAGTTTCTTCTCTTTAGAGTGATGTTTAAAAGTGAAGTTACCATATGGTCCATCCATATATATTTCATGTTTAAACATATCTTTTTCTATGTTCTTTGTGAAATCACCTAATGATTTCATTGCCACTTCCAAATGTTCATCTTGTGGTGCACTTAGTAATGAAAAGGGATGTTCTTCATATT
This sequence comes from Clostridia bacterium, assembly GCA_016937975.1. Taxonomy (GTDB): domain Bacteria; phylum Bacillota; class Clostridia; order Peptostreptococcales; family Acidaminobacteraceae; genus JABXKX01. Next base: position 1,997 of record JAFGVN010000089.1, on the reverse strand, counting down.
TACCTTTATTATAAAATCGAAAATAACCAAATTGTCCAGGTTTGTAACTAATAGGTTGCTCAGAAGACATTTGAAGTCTCCAAACATTTTGATTATTCATTCCTTCATATTTTTTAAAACCGACTACTTTCAAGGGTTTTTCAATCAACATCCAGTTTTTAATTAGTTTATGATAAATATAATGCATTAAACCAAGTAAAAATGGTAACATATAAGCCGATAATACAATAACATTCTGCTCTGTCTTTAAGGACATTAATACATGTACTACTGATAATAACATCACAACAAACATGAAGTTATGCAATTTTCTTAAATTCTCATAGGATAATAACTTGCTATTTCTAAAAGGTTTCAACACCTTACTTAAAATTGGAATATGATGAAATTTAGTTGTTACCATAAATAGTATGGATATGGCACTGGTACCACCCATTACAAGGAGTGCCAAACTTCCCAACTGGGTCATAAAACTTTCTCTAAAATACATTTCCTTAATTTGTCCATGGAAGAAACCACTGAATATGATTAACAATGCCATGATGCCATGAAATCTTAAAAGAAAATCCATCCCAATTTTTCTCTCAAGCCATTTAGGTCTTGAAGCAATAATAAATTGCCACTGAATCCAAACAAAAGCGGATACACCAAGAAACAGACTGAACAAACTTAGTAATGTACCGTATTTATTGAAATTTTGTGAATAAATAAGTGCTGATAGCAAAACCGGGGAACCTAAATAGCCGATCATAAATAGATTTTTTTTCATACGTCCTCCTTATACCCTGTATATAAAATCTGACCCTGATTGAATTCAAATTTACTGTACTTTCGTTTTCTATACTTAAATTGTATTCTATGAAACTGAAAATAAAATGAAAGAATCTATATTCTCATAAAAAAGTGTGATAAAATAATCGAGAATTAGAAAGGAAGCTTTATGAAATTATATTTGGCACCTATGCAAGGTATGACCAATGCAGTATATAGAAACGCCTTTGATACGATTTTCGGTGGTTTTGATGCCTATTATGCGCCGTTCATTGCAACAACACAAAAGAAGCAAATCAGTGCAAAACTCTTTAAGGATTTGATGCCCGAATACAATCTGACAAATCATGTGACCATTCCACAATTGTTAGGGAACAATGGTGAAGATTTTATTCATTATGGGCAATACATCACTGACCTAGGATACAATGAGATTAACTGGAACATTGGATGTCCTTATCCTACTGTCACGAAGAAACTAAAGGGATCTGGAATTTTACCTCACCCCGAGAAAATAGAAGCTTTCTTAGAGACCGTATGCAAAGAAAAAAACTTTGATTTATCCGTAAAATTAAGATTAGGTTGGGATAAAGTTGAAGAAGGTATTGAAGTCGTTAAGATTTTAAATGAGTATCCATTGAAGGAAATCATTATTCACGGTCGTACTGGTATTCAAAAGTATGAAGGCGTAGTTGACTTAGATGGATTTGATCAACTCTATGCCCTTTCAAAACATCCCGTAGTTTATAATGGTGACATCTATAGTTATGAGGATTATTTAACTTTTCAGAAGCGTTATGAAAAGATCCAAGCATTTATGATTGGCCGTGGCGCTTTAAGACATCCTTCAATGGCAAAAGAGATCAAAGAGGATCTGCATCCAATAAAAGAAATGAAAACAAAGATTTTAGCTTTTCATGATTACATCTTAAACTACTATAGCGAAACACTTTCAGGTGATAAACATATCTTAGATAAAATGAAGGAATTTTGGTATTATGTTGGCCATAATTTAGGTCCGTTCAATCCACATCTTAAAAAAATAAGAAAGACACATAACGTTTTAGAGTATAAAAGTCATGTCCTTCAACTCATGGAGGAACAAAAAATATGGCAAGATTAAAAAGGATGTTTCATCCTTTCAGACTGTAGACTTTTGGGGTCATTTATCACAACATTTGTGGTAAATGACTCTATTTTGTTGAATTTTGACGTAAACCTACTAA
>JAFGVN010000088.1 GCA_016937975.1 Clostridia bacterium | reverse complement strand
TTCATGGCTAATAATCAACTCTCTGTGAGACTCACCGCCTTCACTCCATTTAGAGGCGGGAGAATTAGTTGATTTTTTCAGTTAAAAGCGTGTTTTTCAAAGACAATGAATAAAGGATATAAAAATCAGTGTCATTTAAAATGTGGCTTTAAATTACACTGATTTTGTTGTATGCCATTAATATGAGATTATTAAGAGTGTATAAACAAAGTTACAAAGCTTGTCTTCCCATTAGCTCGGAAACATGCCACGCACACAAAAACCCAGTTCATAGGAACTGGGTTAATATTTGATCATCTCACTTCTACAAAGATGACTAAAGCATCTTCATCATCTCTTAACACATAGATATAATCCCCTGGATTAATATCATCAATGGTAATACGATGATTGTTCTTTACAAAAATGGCATCACGGTATTCTACAGAGGAATTGCCTCTATTGGCATTCCAACGACCAAAGTCTTCCGCCCAGTCATGAGAATCTGTAATTTCAAGACGATTCCATGTTTCATCTTTCGAGACCACTGTACCTCTGGTTAAAACCATGGCTTGTAATCTTTCATCGAGAGTCGTTTTGATGGTATTTTCATCCGTTGTGAACATATCAATGTTTTGACCATCCAACAAGCCATAATGTCTAATGTTCATACCTATAACTTTACGATCTTCATCAGTTACGAAATAGGTGTAATAACGATAATAATCTAACCCTGCACTGGTCTCATTTAAATTCTCCTCACGAGAATAACCCCCATGATAGAACTCATAACTTGATAAGGTTTTAAAGTCCAATTTATTGGTAATATCCACAATATCCAGTTCATTGAAATAGAAGAACATTGAAGACGTTGAGCGATTGACATCCGACCACTGGTTACCAGAAATGGTTGCATAATTTCTAAGTGTAAAGGTATAGCCATACACATCTTCAAGGGCACCAATATGAATATTATCAAAGATTCTCTCTGCATCAGAAGTAATTCTAATGATATTGGCATTGTCCTGACCTTTATAATAATCGGATACAACAATAACATCATCCCATTGATCTATGTTGGAAGCATCTACGATTTTGGAATTCTTTAAAAAGATTGTACCTTCATTGAAAACAATATTACTGTTGTTATCTTGTAACTCCATGTTGCCAACGACTTTATCAATATCTTCAACGCGATCTACAGAGAAATGCTCTCCTCCGATTGCAACACTGACTTGAACCACTGCTTCTTGTGAATAATCATCTTTTACTGCAAGATAAACAGGTTTTTGTCTGTACAGTTTTGATAAGGTTTCCAAATCTATTTGCTGACCACGTACATAGATTCCAACGTCGTCACCTATGGTAAAAGTTTTGGCATATGCTGTTTCATCATTTTTCCACTGTGCATTATTAAGCACTGCAGGTTCAATGATGGTTAGCTCATTACGATATAAGTTAACATCTTGTACCAAACCTCTATAAAGATTTTGAATAAGCTGTTCTTTACCTTCTACTTCAATTAAGGAAGCTTCATTGGAATAGATGTCATTAAAATAGATTTTAATGGCATCACCTTCCTGCATGGCTTGAGCAGAAATAATATTGCCACCTTTTATGATCGTTGTGGTATCTGGTATTTCAATGGTATCTGACTTTCCATTGTCATACTTCACTACAACATCACCTAAAGTTGTGACATAAGAGACTTTTCCTGTTCTCATTTTTGAATAATCCGGAATAAATCCTGGATTCAAGAAGGTTTCTCCAGAAATTTTTGTCACATAGCCATTGGTTATGGACAACATCACATCTTGTCCATATTTTAAATCTGAGATTTCTGCCAGTTCATGGTTGATTTCAACAGATGCATAACTTGCCACTTCATACTTTTTAATTTGGTTGTCATAATCGAAAATGGTTAACATGGTGACACCGGTTTCAAAATCAGTATCCACATATCTCACTGTACCACTGACCTGACCACTGGTTGGATCAGAAACTTTGACATAGATAATATTGGTTTCATCTTGTACGAGTATTTCCACCACATCACCGGTTTCTAATAAACTAATACCACCAATGGTATTATCCTTATAAACAATAATGTCATTTTTAACACCTGTATTTAAATCTTCTTCAACGACGATATCAAAAACTAGACCATTATAAATCGTTGTTCTCATTCGATCAATACTTAAGTATTTGCCACCTTCCCATTTCTCTTCACTTATTTTTTGGTTTATATAACCATAGTAAATGGTGGTGTTTTCATTATTCTCATTTTCTCTCTTAATTTGTTCCTTAATGGAGCCATCTGTATAAACCTCCACATAAACTACTTGGTTATCTCTCACCAAATATTCAATTTGATCACCAGCTTGTAAATTCTGAGAAAGTTTAACAATATTGTCATCTAAAAGTACGAACTCATTTCTAGCCTTTGTTTTACTGTTTTGTCTCGAAACAAAAGTTGTTAAAGTACCATCCATATTTCTAACAACATATCTTTGTTCATTAACGGTATAGGTACTCTCCTGTAACTGATCATCTTTTCGTCCTATTACCAAACCAAAATTAGATGTAATATTTAAAGCATCATATAATTCAACAGATGCATTGTTTAAGATGTAAGCCATTTCACCTTTTGTTATTTCACGATTTGGATTAAAGTTACCATCATTGTCCACATCCATGATGCGGTTTGACACCAAGGTTTCGATATAACCCCTTGATGAAGGGTTAATATTTTGCCAATCTCCAAAGGCATAAAGATTGTTTTGATCTTGGAAAGTTTCCTGTAAACCAATGAGTTTTGCCACCCAAAGGGCTGTTTGTTCTTTTGTAACAGGTGTGTTTAAAGCAATGACTTCATTTGCAGTGACAATACCAGAAGCTACAGCTTGGTCTACATAGGCTTGCTTTAACATCCGATCATAAGTTGCTTGATTCATACCTGCTGCCTGAGCCGAAACATTTTGAAGCACTTGTGCCTCGTTGCCATTAAGTCTAACCAAAGATTCAATTAATTGTTGCTTGGTCACCATGGCATCAGGATTATAATTCATTGAATCTTCTTTTTTGATAATCCCCAGTGCTCCCATTCTAGCAATATCCCTGGAGTATGTCATTTTTTGTGCATCTAAATAATAAGAATTGACATAACTTGCAAAACCCTTATCATAAGCATCTATTTCAGTAGATTCTGCATTGCCCATATCCATCCCTTTTAATTCAGGCACAGGAATATCTGCAGGCACATTGGCAAAAGTCAGTCCCTGTAAGACAACAATGAGTATTAAAAATAATGAGACAACACGTTTCATAAGACTCCTCCATGAGTAAATATTTCAACAGAAAACCTGTAAATCACTTTAGACTACATAAGATTATCGGCATAAAATAAAAGATTCTTTACAAAATCACCTTTACATTTACATTACAAGCATACAAATTATGTGATGTGAAAACAAGATTATGAATGGATTTGTCATATGGGCTTAAGAATTGTCATGAAAATGAAAAAAACATCTGTTTTAGCTAATGGATTCAGTGATCGTTTGAATACCACATAAATAAAACCAAAATAACTATTCCTCACACAAAGTAATTCATCTCAAAAGGGTATGAATTGTATTTTAATAATAGTGAAATAAAAAATCACAATGCATCTAGCATTGTGATTTTTCTATTCATAATGGGACCACATTCTTAGAACTTTAACAACTTGTTCTTCTTCATCCACTGTATAAACCAATCGATGTTGAATATTAATTCTTCTTGAATACATACCCTCTAAATCGCCAACTAATTTTTCATAACTTGGTGGTGTAGTATAGGAATTTTCTTTTAACAAATCAATGAGTTTACGAGCCTTATCAGATAAACCTGCTAATTTTAGTTTGTTGATATCTTTAATGGCCTTCTTTGATAATTTAACACTATACATCCTACCATTCCACCTCATCAGCGTTAACAAAATCATGATCTGGCGCATTTTTTGCTTCAAGTAGACTTTCCTTCATCCCTGGAATAGAGGAAATATAGAGCGTTTCAATAAGACTATTGTAATCGTCTTCACTGATAATCACTGCATTACCTTCTTTTGTATTTACATGGACTGGCTCATTAAACTTAATTGTCTGAGTTATTACATTATATATATTTTTTCTAAGATTTGAGACGCTTATCGTTAACAAAAGGACATCACCTCCTATTAACAGTATAACGTACTTTATTACGTACGTCAATTGAATGATGTATTAACGTCTTATGAAAAGGGCACTAAATTTCATAATTAGTAAATCACATATGCTGATGTTTGTGGCGGGATACTCATTGTTGCAAAGGATGCAGCTACGACATGAACATATTCTCCTTTTACAATTTCAACTTGCTTATAAGTGTAAGCATTAGAAGTGTGAATGATCACATCAGCCATCTCTTGAGTTTCCTCAGATCCTAAGGAGATGGTCATTGTTCCTGTTTCGTCATAAGTGATATCCAAAACATAGCCTTCATAAAAGCCATTTGCATATGCATTGATTTCTAATTGAGCTGAATCTACTACGACACCTAAACCTAACATCACAGAAAAAAACTCTGCCGGTACTAAAGTACGATTGTCTACAATCACAGGAGCCATTGATAATTCAGAAGGCGCCATTCTGTTTTTAAAATAGGCATTCTTGCCAATTGTAATCGTTGTCCATTGTGCACCTTTTAAAATCTCAACGGTTTGAGTCTCTTCATGCCAAATCACTTCATAGCCCAAAGCTCTTAAGGTTTCAGCAACAGGAACCATGGTCACACCATCAATGACTTGCATATTCACGTCTAAATCTAAAACAACATCATTAATGGTTATCGTTGTTGGTGCATCCATTGTTGGTGTTCCATCCATAATGGTTACAATGCTATTTTCTTCAACGATCAAAGTGTCATCCGTCTTATAAACCAAAGCTTCAAAACCTGCAACAGGTTCCTCTTCAAAAGGTCTCTTTTTCTCGAATGAAATCGTTGAAATACCATTTTCTAAAGATTCAAATGTAAATTGATGTTGTCCAGGTGCACCCATTAAGCCAGAATCAGATGCTAAAGTTTCATCTGAAATATACTTTACTAAAGCTTCATCATGAATGGTATAGGTCCATACATAACCTGTTGATGGGTTTTCTTCTAGTGTAATTGTAAACTGATCACCATCATAAGTCACATCAAATAATTTCGCACTGATTAATACGGGTACTGCAGTTGTATCTGCAAACACAGCCATGTTTAATAATAAAATCATCGCCAATAATAAACTTACTACTTTTTTCATTTTAATTTCCTCCATATTGGTTGTTCTTTGTATAAGACGGAAGATCATTTAAGAAAGTTCCATGATTTCAAAAAAAAGTGAAAGACGAGGTTCATTTAAAAACCTCATCTTTTTATTTTACTAACGTTTTAGCATTAGAACGTAAGCACCAGGCATATTGGTTCTTACGGATACTCTATTGTTCACTTGATCAATGGTATAACTTAACTTGGTCCAAGTGTTTGTTGTAACATTGAATCGATACATTTCCACTGAGGATTCTGGATAACCAGATAAAATCAAAGGATCATATTTCATAACAATATCCATAGCACCATTTAAAGCGCTAATGATCTTTTGTGTTGTATTGTTCTTCGCGTCGTACCCAATGGTTACAACTTTAGATAAGACTTTATAGCCTCTCGGTACTTGACCCAACATATAGCCTGAATATGCATCTTCAATGGTAGAAGTTGCAATGCGACCATAAACATTGGTTGTATTTAACGCTCGGAACTCTGTTGTATTTAAGTTGAGTGGTGTAAACTGAATATTTACATCACTGTAGTCAATTCTTACAATGGATGTGCTGGACAAGATCTTTGCACCAGGTACATTGACTACCCGTTTGAAAATATTGTTATAATTTGCTGTGGATAGATTAATATACACTGATGGTGCCAAGGTCTTGGCACTTAGTGTGGTTACCAGTTCTGTACCTATGACTTCTGAAATGTAGTCATAACCCTCTGGTACACCAATAGAGCCATCTATATTAGGATCACCGAGTTCTTCAACGTTTTTGAGTTGATCATAAGTGAGATACTCAAGATTTGACCAATCCGATGAACCAAACTCATTCACGGCTTTTAAACCAATGATTAAAAGTTCATTGGACCGCATGGTTTCAACAGCGTTAATACTTGGCAAACGATAGGGTTCTATATCCGTACTGCCTAAATAACGCATATCCAAGTAATGGTTATCTTTTATAAGGGTTGGTGTCTTTGAGCCAACAAAATAGTAGATTTCATAATATTTATGACCTGAAGCGGTATAATCGGAAATACGTATATAGCGATTATCAATGAGCTCCAACTTCAAACCTACAGGCTTTGAAGGGACCGGCACGCTGTAAAGCACACTGGCATTCTCATCAGAGAGACCACCATCACTATTTAAAACTGTGATTTTATAGGTTTCCTCTATAGGAATTTGTGGTGTTGTCACAATGATTTCATTTTCAGATACAACCTCTACTTCCGTTGCCGCATAAGCATTTGAAAGAACATAGTACTTATCGTCTCTAAACAATCCTTTTACACCGTTGATGCTATCGTCGCTCAATTGTCTTGTGCCACCAAAGTAAACTTTTGCGCCTTCATAAAAATTCTTACCTGTGATTACGATCTTTGTACCACCTTCTACTGACACCCAATTCACTGTATTGCCATCTTCAAAGGTAATGGTATTGTCCACGGTTGGATAAGAAATAATTTTAATCGTTTTATCAGAGCCTGAAGTACCATAATCATCATTTTGTACTTGAATGGCCTTGTCACCAGGCAACAAAGTGTTCAGTGGTGTTGTAAAGGTTAAGATCGTACCTCTCTCTAAAATCGTTGTATTTGTAATCGGTACACCACCTGAAGAACCAATGGTAACAGTCGCACCTGTTCTAAAATCAGAACCTACCAAAGTGACTAAATGACCACCGTATTGAGAGGTTTCCGACGGTCTAATTTCTGTAATTTTTGGATCGGATAACGGCAATTGATAAACAAAGAACATCGGTTTCTTATCGCTGCCAAAAATGTCTGGTACATTGGATGAATTGGCAACACCATAATCCGTATTGGTTATGATGACTGCCTGCTCAATGCCTACTTCATTGGTAAGCCCTGCTGGGACGTTGACAATGAGTAGGTCAAAGGTTTGTTGAACACCATCCACAACTTTCACAACCACTGTCTTTTCAGCTACAGTGACTTTGGTACTACCAATATATACCGATAAATTATCTCTAAAATCCAAACCGGTTATTTCGATTTGCGTACCACCCTTTACTGAACGTTTTGTATAGTACTTCGTACCATCAGGTGATAATTCTCTCGGTGAAACCTGATAAATTTTAGGTTCACTATCTGGATTTGTATATTTAAAAGTGGAAGTTGCTTCACCGTAATCTGGATTCGTTAAAAGTACAGGTACATCACCAACACTATAATAAGATGGTGTTGTTACAATTAAGTGAGATGAATTGTCATAGTCCACTCGAGGTGCATAGGAACGTTCCACTAAGAATCTCTTGTCTTCAACGGATACTCTAATATATTCAAAAACAAGATTTTCATAAGTCCCACCATCGTGTAAAGAAGCATCTGTATCTGCCGGATGGTAATACTCTCCATCTGCAGTCTTTAACATCTCCATTGGCAAATAAATGGTTGAATCATCATAATTGTTGAAAACACGATTATAAATCTTTCCATCTTCAACCACACTCATGGTAATGGTATTGCTAGAACCATTGTATTCAACTCTTAAGTCACCTTCCAGTTGAACCGTTGCTCTTTCTGCATTGATTAAACCAGAATTCAATTCGCCCCTGGCAATGTCCTTGTTCGTGATATCTGAAAAACGAATAGATGCTTCTAGATGATCTAAAGCGGTGATTACAGTATCATCATCGTCTTTATAGCCAGTAAATGATCCCTGATACATGTTCAAGCCATAAACATCTCTAAGTTCCAAACCTTGGCGTTTACCAAAGGATGGATTGATTTTAGTGATGGTTGGTTTTGAAGAAGAATAGGTATATTTCACTTTATTGGATACACCTGAGTCATTATTGACCACATAGACATCTACTTCACCAGGTATGTTTTGAGGTGACAACACCTTCAAATAACCTGAATCATACTCTACTATTTTTGCCACCTGGTCACCAAAGTAAACTCTAGGCAAGATTGGCGATACATAATAATTGCTGTAATAAGGATGCTCAGGTACTATTGGTACTTCTGTAACTGCTCCAGCAGGTACATTGGCATCTAATAAATTCGTCCATAAGCCATCTTTGTATAAATCTACGAACTCATCGCCAATGTCATAATTTTGTCCACCAACTAAATTTTTATACGGTTCAAAGAATCGGAACTCATAACCAATAATCTCAACAATTGTACCACCATTGGTTGTACCCCCTGTTGGTAAGATATAGTCGATTTCCGGTGATGATGTTGGAATAATATATTTAAAGCCTTTGATCCTTGAATCCGTACCACCATCATGATTTAAAACCACAACTGGCACTTCTAAAAATGAAACACCATAATCTTCAGCCAAATCCTTTAAGAGTTTTGGCATAATGATGTTCACAGAATTACCATCCGTTGCTACAACAACGTCTTCATCAGGCACTCTCATACCATCGATGTAGACAGACATATCTTCTTCAAAGCCTTTACCTTCAATTTTAACAGCATAGCCACCATCAACTGAGCCTTCTGGAGGTGTTATGTTTGTAATCTTTGGATTTGAAGAAGCTTGCTCAATGTAATAAAAACCGGCTTCATCTATTTTTTCATCATACTTGGTATCGGGATTGACTACTTTTAAATCTTTATAGCCTTTACCTGAATCCAATACAGGAACAGTAAAAGCAATTTGATTTCTGTTCAGTACCTTGGCTTTATGACCTACAATTTGATCATTACTGTCCTTTTTATAAGCTGTGGCCATGGTTAAAGTAAAGTTTGGCGTTGCTTCTACAGTGAATCCCGTATCGGATACCATCGTAATCTCATAAGCTTCACTGACATTTTTTCTTGCAACCAATTGACCACCTTCAACTTTAACTTCAAACAACTGGTCTTTACCATTGGTCAAAACAATGGTATTATCAAAATCCTCATAAAGCTTGTAGTATTCAGAAGGTACATTGTCTGAAATTAAAATAAGTGAATCACCATAATCCGACAGTCTTGGGACTTTTACACCACCTGCAGCCTCACCAATAAACAACACATTGTTATCCATTTCAATGGTAATGATCTTACCATCTATGGTAATTGTTGCGGTTCCTTTTGTTCCACTAACATCAGGAACAAAAGTGTAATTTCCTTCTAGACGATCCAACAAAACATCATCTTTATAAATATTAATACGATCTACTTCATACTTAAATACATAATCGTTGTTAAGATTATCTGTAATAACAGGATTGCCATCACCATCATTGCTGAGATAATAATACACACCTGAATCATCTTTGATATAAAGATTTTCATCAAATGGAGTTAAATTAATACGTTTATTGCCATCATCTCTTGTCATAAAAGAAATGACATCTGGTTCTGTATAGGTTTCGAAAATAATGTTATTTTCTACATTAAGATTATAATCATTGACATCTTCATTATCCAACAAAACTCTAGTTCCAATCACACGGAGGGCATCAAGTCCTGTTAAGGTTTCTGCCGTTGGATCTTCCTTTAAGAAGTTTTCACCATTAATGACAACATAGGTATCCGCTGTACCTTTTAAGGGCACGAAATCTGTAATAATAGGATCTTTATTAAAACTGGTCACATAATAGAAATCCTGAGTTGCAATGGCACCTGATGGGTTTTGCACCACCACTTGAGACCGACTTGCAGGTCCTGGAGGTGCTGTGAAAGTTAAGATAATCTTATCCCCAGACTGAGAAATATCCCTTGTAAAGCCAAGAATTTCATCACCATTCAAATAGATTTTTGCACCTTCTTGGAAGTTGTTACCGATAATAACAACTTCTTCATTACCTTCAACGGTTACAACATTTGGTGTGACCGATTCAATGATCGGTATATCGTTGGTATCAACAAAGGCAATCCCTTCAACGGTCATTAATTTTTTACCCGGATCACTTGAATTTCTAGTTGGGTTTACCACCAAAACATTCTTAAAATCGGCTACATCAATTTTAACATTTCTAGGGATTCTAGCGATAATTCGTGTACCGATATCATTATTTTGTGTGCCTGTTATAATTTGTCCATTGTCATCTACAACTTTGAAGTCCAACTGATAAGGTGTACCATCTCCATTTTTTACATAGTTGTTGCCTGATAGAATGGTATCGCTCATATCATAAATGATTCCCTTAACACCTGCGATTTCAGCATTTGGATTGATGAAAATATCGTAATTGGCTAGGGATTGATCATTTAGAGTTTTAATTAAAACTTGAGGATAATTGACATAAACATTTCCTGATCCATCGGTGTAACGATTCACCATGAAGTTGCCGCCTTCAATTACGAGCATCATATCTTCACCCGTATAGTAATCGCCAGGGGTCCCTACAACATGGTTTGTTGCGGGAACTATCTTATCCACGATCGGTGTAATGGAACTTGGAATAAACATAAAGCCATCGCGTTTTACAACAACTTGGTTAAAGACATATTCAAAGCCTGCACCTGTAATGGTAATTTTCATTTCAATATTGACATCTTTATAAGGATCTGTTTCCGCGTCATCTGCTTGAGGGGCATGAATAAATATGGAGTCAATCGTACCTTGGTTATAACGAATGACACCAAACTCATCTAAAAGAAAAGTTGCCTTACCACCGACTTTAACCACCATGTCCTTCGTAATTGTAACAGGTAAACCGTTATAAGTAGAATTTTGATAGGAAATGTGTAGACCATCGCCATCTTGAGTCATTCCTGTTACAACACCTGATGTTGCTAAATCTGGAATGTTCAATGAAACAAGGTTTCGACCATCCACTTGAATATCAGCACCTTCCTGAGGTCCTGAAGTCGGATATATTTCTTCAATAGTCGGTAAAAAAGTTGCATCAACCACCGAAAAAGTATCCGGTAGAATTTGCTGTGCAATAACTGAATTATTTTGTGTATCTGTTAGAATCAAAGTGTATTCCAGCTCATCAAAATCAGCACGATCTGGTACTTTAAAAGTCAGTCTATCCTTTGCGCCTTCATAATCGATAGAAAGTGAAACGAAATCTGCCTTATTGTTGGCATTTAATTCTTGACCTGTATCGGTAACGAAATAAACTTGATAATCTCTGTTAGGATTTAAATCATCGGCTTCGATGAAAAATTCATCTCCTTTTGCACCTGTATTGGGATACAAATTGGGATCTGTTACATCAAGATTTTCAATTAAACGGAAAGCATTGTAATAAACATAAACTACCCTTTTTTCGTAATCTTCAGCACCTACGGCTTCAGTCGTATTGGATTCAATGGATAAGGTCTGCTCACCTAAAATACCACCAGGCACCGCTGGATTTTCAATTTTAATTAAGTTGGGTGTATCATTCAAAGGATCATAAACAATAAATTCTCTTTCCAAGTTACCATAACTTGCTTTGATGATATTATTGTCAATGGTGTTAAGATTTGCACCTGTTAAGGCAATGGTTTCACCTAAATCCACATTATATACATTTTTATCAGCATCACTAAAGTTGGGAAAAGAAGCCAAATTCAAGTTAATTTGGGTACCATCTACTGCAATCCTAGAACCAAAGTTTATGGCTTCCTCTTTTGTAAAGGTATATCTTAACAAACCACTGGTGTTGATTTCAAGATCACCCATATCTGCTCTAAAGCCATCTATTACATGCTCAAATAAAATTGTTGCATCATTTAAATTGGCACCCCAAATTTCAATATATGCACCTGCGATTTCATAGCCCGTATGCACTTTTCTAAAGGTTATGGAGTCAATTCTCACATCACTGATATTTACAGATGCATCGACAAAATAACTCAAATTTGAAAACATCAGTACAAAGACTAATGTTAATGCAATAATTCGTTTTTTCATAACTAGCCTCCTACTTGATGTATTCAACAATAATCGCATTATCTATTGAAAGTTTGATACTATTTTTAATTGGCGAAAAGGTTGTTTTGCTCGTCGCAAGATTAACATAAATTGTTTCTAAATCTTCATATGTCTTTGAAATTGGATCATAGGCCTCTTCCAACCAATTTTTGATTGTGACAAAGCTGGTATAATCCACTGCACTGGTGTTTATTAAAATGTTTAAGAGATCATCGATTTGTCCTTCTAAATCCGCAACATAAGATGAAACAATATAACTAATTGTATATTTAATTCCAGTATCTGTTTGAAGTGCTCTTAACTGTGTATTGGATGTTGGCATCCAAAAACCATAAACCTTTTTGGCATTAATCGTACTGAACTTTGAAGACAACTCTTTATTATCAATATATTTATATTTTAATGCTATTTTATTGATGATGGTCATAGCCTGTTCTCTTGTAGCATTTGCAGTAGGTGCTACTTTGTTATCACCAACACCTGAAATAATGCCGGACTCAGAAGCATAGGCTACAGCATCATAAGCCCATGATGCGATGCTGCTGTCATCTGCAAATTTCAAGGTATACTTTGGCGTAACATCAATCCCTAACAGCCTTAACTCTTTAACAATCATGACTGCCATTTCCTGACGTGTTACTTTGTTTTTCGGCGAAAAAACTCTTCGATCTAACTGATCATATCCCGTGCCAGATACAATACCAATATTAAAAGCCTTTGCCACCATTTCATTGTCTGTATCAGAAAAAGGATTCCACTGTACCAAATCATTGCGATTCATATTTTTTGCTTTTGCATAGAGCCAAACCGTTAATTCAGCAAACTCCTCACGGGTAATGGGTTGTTGCATTAAATCAGGGTTCAACAATTTTGGGCTTGCCAATTCCTCCATCAACATGGATTTCATATAGTTTTCAGCCCAATCTGATGGTTCAGCCAAAGTAAAGTTAAACATCGCAAAAATCATTATGAGACACATAATGATTGATAATTTTATTTTATATCGATACATGAAAATCGTCCTTTCTGGTTATACCTTTCTATACTATAGTATATCGTATCAATGTTACAAAATCATTAATGTAAATTTACATATCGGTGTGAATATTTATCTTTTACATGACAGAAATACAAAAAAGAACACTTCTCAAAGAAAGTGTTCCCAATTTTCATTCCATCATTTTAAGCAACAAATCACTATAGCCATTGTAACGGTTAATTAATGCATAATTGAAAAAAATTACATCATCAATTTCATGGTCTTTAATAAATTCCAGAACATTATCCTCATACATTCTTGGATCAATGATATAAATATTTTTATAATGATCACTTAAAAATGGCAAGAATGCATTGGCATAGGAGTCCTTTATCATTAAAATATTTCTGTCAACCTCACCAGAACCTTGAATCCAAGATAAGGCTGTATCACCACCTAGATAAACTCCATATTGGTTTGTCGGTTCACTCAAATGTTCTAAACTTATGAGTGATGCATCATTCCAACCCCCAAAATATTTATGATAAGAGACTTCTTCAAGGGGTTCAAACACATACAATGTATCCGGTTTTTTTGTAAGCTTTTCTGATTGTGATACGCGATATAACGAACCCAGATAGCCTTCATATTCTGTTACCGAATACTCTGAGAGATCATGGGCTTCAAACCCCATGGCTTTAGCGAATGCCGAATAGGCATAATATGCACCAAAGGCTGTCCAATGATGATCTGTACGCATGTAAATGTACTCATCAGAATGCTCTTTTAAGATTTCATAGACATCGATAGGTGTCACATTTTCATGCAGTCCTTGATTGACACTTTCAATGGACAAGAACTGAGAATATGACATTTCTCGATATTTGTCTTCATTTAAGAATTCTATTTGTGTTGGTACCAGTATAGAATAAACCTTTGCATCTGTTTTTTCACTGAATACATTAAGTGCATCGGCATACGCCTTTGCACCCTCGTCGTTTTGACGATTTAACTCGTAAGCTATACCATCTAAAATCAACAATTGACCAAATTCCGTATTTTGAAAATTATTACTGTCAGAGGTTTGACTATTATCCTCACTGGATCCCGTATCCTGTTTGGGTACTTCTTGAATTTTTTGTCCTACATTAATACCTTCAGTTGTAATCAAGGCAACATCATCTGCCACATCAAAACCTTTCAGAACATCTAAATTTTTAGAAAGTGCAATAAAGTAGTTTCTGAAAATAAAATGATCTGAATAATAGGCATCATATTGCATTGCATAGTCCCCAGAAAAGATTAAATTAAAATCCTTAACAGGTTTTTCACTTAAGGTGCGGTTTTCATAGACTGAAATGATTTGACTTTTTTCACCAAATACGTTTAAAATGCCAAATACCAAAAGTATGCATAGAAAAACCACTATATTTAACTTTTTCATATCTCACCTAAAATCTAAAATATAAAAACGGGTTATAAGTTGCACCAACCAAATAAGTCACAGATACTATTAAAACGATGGCATTAAAAGCCACTTGGCTTAGTTGTAAGGGTGATTCATGATTTGCAAACTTATCCAACAATCGTTTTGGCCAAGGTGTGCTGAGTAGAATAGCAGCACTGATAAACAATAAGTTATTCACAAAAACCAATTTCACGTTTAAGTCGTAAAGAGGATGACTGCCTATGCCAAACATGATTTTTAAATAATCCAACCCCTGGTTTAGGTCAGTATAATAAAAGAACACCCAACCGACAAGTGCTGCAACCAACAAATACCCATGGCTAATAAATCTAGGTATTTTCTCAAAAATCTTTAAGAGGAAACCTTTCTCTAATATAATTAGACATCCATAGAACATGCCCCAAATAATGAAATTCCAATGAGCACCATGCCACATGCCCGTTAAAAACCATACGACCAATAAGTTTCTAAGAGGCTTTTTCTTATTCCCACCTAAGGGAATATAAACATAATCTCTAAAAAAACTACCTAGGGAGATATGCCATCTTCTCCAAAATTCAGTTGCAGATCTTGATATATAAGGATAGTTGAAATTTTCCTTATAGGTAAATCCAAACATACGTCCCAATCCAATGGCCATATCTGAATAACCTGAAAAATCAAAATAGATTTGAATCGCAAATAAGCCTATGCCTAACCATGCTCCCAAAACTGAAATTTGACCAGTAGCACTTTCCAAAAAGGTTCTGCTTAAATCACCTGCAGTATTGGCAATTAACACTTTTTTCCCTAAACCTGATACAAATCTGTTGATACCATAACTGAATTTATCAACATTGACTTCTCTATAATCAATTTCCTTTGCAATATCTTGATAACGTACAATGGGTCCTGCAACCAATTGATGAAATAGAGATACGAACAATAAAAACCTATGATAATGCTTCTGAGCAGGTATCTCCCCTTTATAAACATCAAAAGTATATGAGAGGGTTTGAAAAGTATAAAAAGAAATCCCGATTGGCAAACCAAACTCATAGTAGGGCAAATTTGTTTGAAAAATCCAATTCAAATTGCTTGCAAAAAAACCTGAATATTTGAAAAGTCCTAATAAAGACAAATTAACAACAATACTGGATATCAAAGCAAGCTTTGCTTTATAATTATGTCGATTTTTCTCAATGATCTTACCATGAAAAAAGTCGATTGTTGCACTAAAAATTAGTAATGTAATCCAAACTGGTTCTCCCCAAGCATAAAAAAACAGGGAAAAACCTATTAAAATAAAATTCTTTAAAGTTAACTTTTTTACTGAATAATACAATATTAAATTTAAGGGCAAAAAAGCAAACAGAAAAAATAAACTTGAAAATACCATAGCTTCTCCTTTTACATCACTTCTATTATATCGACAAATTCTATGAATGCAATGAAAATAAAAAAAATAATGGCGTCACTTTGTGACGCCATAGGACTGGTACTAAAGATAACAACTCATCATCCTTCGTGCAGAGGACAGCCTTTTGGATACCTGTTCCGAATTCATTTGCAAGGTTTTTGCAATTTCACTTACTGGCATACTCTCACAATAATGCAAGTAAGCTACATTTCTGTCTTCAACAGGCATCGACCACAGAATATCCAATGCTTGATTGAATTCAGCCATTTACACATCCCTCCTCCTATCCTACTTTAATTATATCAACTTATTCATGAAATTAATCATAATTTAAATACAAATTTCAGCCCATATATAAGCATTGCTAGGAGTTTTAACCAATTTGTAGTGCTAAACATTACATTTGTATGCAATTAAAATACAAAAACCATTAAGAGAAAAATATTAAATTTTCATTTCAAACTATTGATCAAAGTAAGCTTCTTTAAATATATAAACAGAAGATGAATTTCTATACCAATCCTTAAGATGCCAATCGATTAAGGATAAACCTTTTCGATAATACAAAGGCACAATATGATAGCCATTTAGAATAATATCTTCCATGGAGCGTAAATGCTCCAGACTATTCGAGGAATGAAGATTTTTAAAAAATGCATCTGCCATCAAATCATAGGAGGTGTCATACCATCTGATCATTTTAGAGATAACACCGTTTTTCCCAAAAGTTCCTAGAAAAGACAATGGATGAGGGTAATCAGCAACCCAACCTAAGAGTAGAAGATCATATGCACCATTCATTGTGAGATCATACAATTCATCCCACTCCAAACCTTTTGCTTGGGTATTTAAACCTAAATCTCTATTCAGTTGCTCAGACAAGAATTGTGCTGTTTCTCCATCTGGACCATTCAGTTTGTAATAAATGTTCACGGACTTGGATGTATCAACATTTGCTTCTTTCATTTCTTGAAGCAATGTCCTTGCCTTATTTAGATTCTGCTCCGTATTTAAAACTGTATAATCTCTAAAATTAACACCTTCTATTTTATAATTAAATGGGACAAAGTAACTGCTTGCAATACCAGCACCTTTAAGAACATCTTCAACAATAACATCACGATCCAAAGCCAGTGCTATTACCTGTCTCATTTGAAAATGCCTAAACAATTCACTTTCATGATTAAAGGCAATATATGCCGTACTGCCTAACATATCCATATGTGTCACAGCCTCACTATCAGGTATCATTTTTAATTCGAAAGGTGTAATTTCATATATGCCATCTATTACTTTATTTGTATACATTGACATCATATCTGAATTGTCATTTCTGAACATAAAATCAATTGAATCAAGCTTTACTGCCTCAGCATCCCAATAGTAAGGGTTTTTTTCTACTCGGATAAACTTCCCCTTTTCGTATGAAACCAATTTAAAGGGACCGTTCGAAACCGCTTTGTCAGGATTCTTTGCCCAATCAGTTGCCACATTGTCCTGAACAAAATTATGTACAGGGACAAACCCTGAAAAGGTTAGAACTTCAAGGAAAAAAGGAGTTGGGCTTTCAGTCGTAATTTTTAAGGTAAACTCATCTAATACCTCTATGCCTAATCCAGTTTCCAGATTACTTTCATAATAGGCTTGTCCATTTTTTATCAGACCAGCTAAATATGAGCCATTCGTTTCTGATGTAATCATGATTCTCATAAAGGAATTCTTAAAATCTGAAGCGGTTACGGTATCTCCATTGCTCCATTTAGCATCCTTTCTCAGATGAAAAATATACTCAGAATTATTATTTTGTATTTCCCATGATTCTGCTGCTGCAGGCATTAAATTATTCTCTTTATCAATCATAACCAACGGTTCAAAAGTATTGGCTACAATAACAGATGCATAGGATTCTGATATTTGATTGGGATCTAATATACTGGGTTCACTGGGTAATAGAAATCTTAAGTTTTGTGATAAAGGAGTCCTTTCTTTTTCCTGACTGCAGCTAACTAAGAACAACATTATGCAGCAAATAATGAATAGCTTTCTCATCAGACCTCCTTATTTTTCAATTGAATAATAAATGTTAATCCATTATTGACATGTGCTTCTATAGTACCATTGAACTGTTGTGTTATGAGGTTTAGAACCGTTGCTAATCCCAAACCGTGTCTGCTACTTAACTGACTGGTATATAATGGTGTAAATATTTCATCGAGAACATCTTTTGTAACACCTTTCCCGTTATCTGAAAATTCAATAACAATTGTATCTTTTTCTATTTTACTTTCATAAACTACAATTTGAATCATCAACAATTCGCTCTCTTGATAACCATGTATAAAGGCATTATCCAGAAGTTCATAAATCATTTGACTAAAAGCATCTAGATCTCCATTAAAGGCTATATTATTTTCAATCATTAACGATAGATTACTAGATATTTCAGGGTGATTTAATTTTGCGATTTCAAATTGTCTATTGATCACATCTTCCATCTCAATTTGAACTGTATTTTTACCAACATTAATCATGGATAAACCGATTAAACGGTCAATCAAAACCTTACTGGTTTCCAAACTTACAGTCACACTTTTACTTGCATTTTTATAATTACTGATGAAACTCGTTAAAAAAGCTTTACTCAACTGATTATTATTGAGTTTTGTTTCTAACTCAGCAATACGATTATCAATATAAGAAGTTACCGATAGCATGTTTCCTACAGGCGTATTCAAATTATGAGCGATACCAATTGCTAGATATCGTGTAGATGCTAACTTTTCTGATTCAACCAATTGTTTTCTCGTTTTTTCTACTTCTTCAAGTGATGCTGCTAATTTATGATTGGATTCCATCAAGGCAGACTTCTGAGCTTCAACTTCTTCAAAGGATGCTTCCAAAGCATCATTGGCTTCAATGAGTTCTTCTGTTCTGGCCTGTACCTTCTGCTCAAGATTTACATTATATTGCTGAATCTCTTGAAAACTTTCCTTTTGTTTTTGAATCATGGCATCTAAAGCTCTTGTTAAAATTCCAATTTCATCGGAACGTTGAAAATAATCTTTATCCAGTTCAATGTCATAATTACCATGTCCAACATCCTCAACTTGTTCTGCCAAATAAACATAAGGCTTCCCAATTCGATTGGAAAACATTACTGAATAGATTAAAACGATTATTAAGGAAACTAGAATGATGATGATGGTCATTAATGTTAAGAAATCCAGGCCTGCATAAATTTCATCACTGTCTATGGACAAAGAAACAATCCAATTGTTAACTAATCTATGATTCCCAGTAACAGCACCTTGATCAGCAACAATTTCAAAATCTTCATCTGTTGTCATTTTCCCTGGTCTACTAAGATCACTTTTGGGATGATAAATTACATTTCCATTTTCATCTTTTAAATATAAGTATCCTGATGATAGATACTTTGAAAGATTTAAACGGTATTCAATCATATTGAAGTTCATATCATTTCCTACGATGGCAACCAACGTATCACCATTATACAAAGGTGAAAGATAAGAAACTGTTTTCTCAATCTCATCTACATACCAAATGGAACCTTTAGAAAAATCGAGCTTTTCATATTGATCTACACGATCATTCACAAAGTTTTCTTCAGGAACGCCATTGTAATTAATATCTGCATACCAAACAAAATCCTCTTTATGATCAAAGAACATTAAAAATGCTGATTTTGAAGGTGAGAGTTCCGATGCAATTTTGACTACGGTTTTGATTTTACTTAAATATATTTCACGATAATCGTCATTACTTTGGAAATTATAGGTTAATTGAACATCATCAAGTAAAGCAGTAGTAACTTGTTCTACTGCCCTCATTTGCAAATTTAAATTATATGCATTTTCAGTTAAAATAGATGCTAAAAATGATTCACTTCTATCCTTTAAAATACTTCGCGACAAAACATTGGTAACCAATACCATTAATATACCTGTAAAAAGTGATAGAAGTGCTAGCGATAAGCCAATTTTTCTTCTAATGTTCATATGCACCTTCCCTATTTAATGTATACCTTTATTTCGGTCAAATAAACAAATCCTAATGGAAACTTTGCTACAAAAATGCAAAAAAAATAAGCTGAGCTTATTTTAAATTGACACTAGGATCTTCCATTTGCCTGATGGTATAAGTTTCTGTATGAATGGCCTTGTCTAATACACTACCCATGGTAATAACCATATTCACACCTTCTGCAATGGTAATATCCAAAATCTCAACCTTATCTACATCGATAATGATCATATGTCCATTGGTTGGATTAGGTACTGTTGGTACAAAAACAGATACTTTAGGTACCCCATTAATGGAGAGATGACTATTCGTTACAAAACCTATGCTTTTAGAATCGTACATTGGAAAATCCACTAGTACTACCTTTTGAAAACTATCAGAGTTCTTTGATGAAAAGTCTGAAACAATCTTATTTACAGGATTATAGATCATTTTAATAACAGGAATTTTACTAATTCTCTTTTGCAGACCTTGAAGTATACGCTTCCCAATAACATTGGAAGTCAGTAAACCAACGACCATTATAAATAAAAGCATGATGACAATGCCTAATCCAGGAATCCTATAACCAAATATCTGATTGGTCCATTTACTTAATACAGAATCTAATAAGTTAAAGCCCCATACCAGCGCATAAATTGTAACGCCTATTGGAAGGATCACTGCAATACCTGATAGCAACCAATTGCTAATCTTTCTCATTCTTTCCTCTTTTCTCTATAAAAATCACTACATTCATTCACATCCTTAGATGTTTTCAGCACTCCGAGTTGATTACAGATTCTTCATTGTTATTTTTTCTGCTTTGATCGCCAATGATAATTGTTCATAAAAACTGCCTTGATTCTTTTCATCCATTAACGCTTGAATCTTATTAATTCTATACCTTATGGTATTAATATGTTGAAATAAAATTTCAGATGTTCTTTTGATATCTCCACCGGTCTCTATGTATACTCTTGCTGTTTCCATTAATTTTCCTTGGTCATATAGATAAATAGGATCTAAGGTCGTTTTAATAAAGTGATTCAACCAAAAGTCCCTTTGATAAGGCAATAAGATCTTATAAATGCCAATAGCCTTGTATTCTGCCCTGTCCTGTTTTAAATGCTCACATGCATAGGTTGCGTATACACTTTCCTTAATTGCCATATCGAGTTCATTTAGACTGCTTTTCGTCTCACTTATTCCTATCCAGTATTGTTCCAAGCTAATGCCGAGTTGTTGCAGGATAAAATTAAAATCTAGTTCTACGCTTTGCATCGATAAATTATCATAGCTCAAAATTAATATCATCCCATCAACATACTTAATCAAACTCTGGTGAATGGATCGATAACGACTTCTTTGGTATCTTTCGCATAGTTTCATCAAACTTTCATCATTTCTATATTGTTTCTCTCTTATAAAAATGGTTACATGATGATTTAAAAAGTTTCTATTTATTTCTTTTGCAATTTCACCTACTAAATTTCTTTTCAACTCACTTTTAAACAAGATTTCAATTTTGGAACTTAATAAATCCATATGACTTCTGGCATGCATTGCATCTACTAAATCTTCAATAATATATTCAAAAAATAATCGATCATCAAACATAAAAATTGGTAATCCTTTTTTGTTTGCCAGTTCGATAATTGACAATGGTAGTTCTTTATAATAGATTGTTTTAATTGCCAAGGCAGATATACCACAGTCAATTAAATCTTCAATGGATGACTTTAAAAGCTCCAGATTGTTTCTTGCTGCAGTAAATGTGGTTAATACAAAATCGCCTTTAAAGAAAGCTCCTTTAATACCTTCTACAATTTCATAATCTAAAATACCGATTCTCTCAATTAAACTTTCTAATCCCTTTTCTCCAGCTACTAAATGAATATGTTTAAATTGATTTAATTGCATTGCTTCTCTCACAGTGATGGACATAACCGCTCCTTTTGTAGAATATACAATAATTTTATCTTATTTTTTTCTTTTGTACAAAGAAATGTTGAGAATTTTCAGATAAAATCACATTAAAGGAGGGTTAAGATGTATAAAATTAAAGTGCTTAATCAAAAGGATCTTAGTTCCATTCTTAAAATGGAAGAAGTTATTGAAGTCGTTGAAGATGTGTATCGAGCTAAAGCTAACGGGGAAACAGAATTATTTCCCATGGTTTTTTATGAATTTGAGCCTGGGGTATCAGATATGGACATCAAATCAGGATACATAAAAACAAAAAACCTATTTGGGTTAAAACTTGTTTCTTGGAATAAAAACAATACAGATAAAAATCTTCCCATGCTTATGGGTACTACTATGATTTTTGATAGTCAGACAGGTACCCCACTTGCATTGCTCAATGCAGATTATATTACAGGTTTAAGAACTGGTGCAGCCGGTGCAATAGGGGCAAAATACTTGGCAAGAAAAAATTCAAAAACACTCTTGATGGTCGGCACAGGGCATATTGCCAAATTTGAAATTGAAGCGACCTTAGTTGCATTGCCACTTATTGATCAAATTGTAATCAGTCATCCCTATAATGATCATAAGGCCGCCCAATATGCTGATTTCATTACGGATTTCATTAGAAATAGTTTTCCCAACAGAGACATCTCAGTTCTTTCCATGGCTGTTAAAGAAGGTGCAACTATGGCAGATGTAATTATTACAGCTACACCTTCTAGGAAACCTCTCATCCAATATGAATGGTTAAAACCAGGCACACATATTTCCTGCATTGGTGCAGATATGCCAGGAAAGCAGGAACTCGATGAAAAAATCCTAGAACAAGCTTATATTGTTGTAGATGATATAATGCAATCCATCTCCGTTGGTGAAACTGAACTTGCATATAAAAAACAAAAGATCTCAAAGGAAGATTTAGTTGAAATTGGTCAGATTATAAGCAATACAATTCCAGGTCGCAAAGATGACATTGCCATCACGGTATTTGACTCAACAGGCATTGCTTTACAAGATTTGGCCACATCTAAACTTGCACTGGATAAAGCCAATGCACTCAATATTGGTCAAGAAGTCGATCTATAGGAGGTAACATGAAAATTAAAGATTTTGGTGTTGAAATCTGGATGAATGCATATGAAAACAATTGCCAATATAATCTAGCCGAAACCTGTGTGCAATCCTTAACGTTAGAAGAACTACTCACACTCTCTGGTGAAAAGGAACAGACACTTTCACATTTGTTACAGATGCAGCTCAGCTATGGTGATATAGAAGGTTCAGCAAATCTCATTAAGGGAATTCGCTCTCTGTACCATCCACTTCAGAATATGGAAATAACAGTAACTCACGGGGCAATTGGTGCTAATGCACTAGCAATGTTTGCACTGGTTGAACCAGAAGATGAAATTATTTCTGTTCTACCAACATACCAACAACATTACAGTATTCCAGAAGCTTATGGTGCAAAAGTAAAAATCTTACCTTTAAAATATGAAGATAATTTTCTACCAGATCTAAAGGTATTAAAAAATATGGTTTCAAAAAAGACCAAGTTAATTTGCATTAATAATCCCAATAATCCTACTGGCGCATTGATGGATGAAGATTTTCTTTGTGAAGTAATTGAAATTGCAAAAACCTGTGATGCTTATATTTTATGTGATGAAGTCTATCGTGGATTAAACCATTCTGAAGACAATTTCACACCCTCTATAGTTGATCTTTATGAAAAGGGCATAAGTTCCTCTAGTATGTCAAAGACCTTTTCACTTGCAGGATTAAGAATAGGTTGGTTAGTTGGTCCAAAAGATTTTATAGAAATGGTTAACCGTAGGAGAGATTACAATACTATCAGTTGTGGGCGTATTGATGATTATCTCGCATCCCTCGCGCTTAAAAATAAAAATATTATTTTGAAGAGAAATCTAAAAATCGTAAGAGAGAATATTGAAATACTTGATCAATGGGTAAAAGCTGAAAAAAAGATTAATTACATAAGACCACAAGCAGGAACCACAGCTTTTCTTAAATATGATAGTACATTAACCTCAGAAGCCTTTTGCAAGAAATTGTTAAAGGAAACAGGGGTTATGCTTGTACCGGGAAATGTTATGGATATGGAAGGATATTTAAGAATTGGATATGCCTTCAGTCCTGATCATTTGAAAGAGGGATTAGAGTTAATTTCAAATTTCTTAAAAACATTATAGGAGACTTTATGCTTAGTACAAAACTCATTCAAGAAACTTATGACTTAATTAAGTCATATATTTACTGTCCTCCATTACAAGAATCCATATTTCTGAGTAATGAAAAAAGAAAAATTTATTTTAAAAATGAAGGCCTCCAATATACAAAAAGCTTTAAATTAAGAGGTGCTTTAAGTAAAATTCTTAGACTTTCAGAGGAAGAAAAGAAAAATGGCATTGTTGCCATTTCATCGGGTAACCATGGAATTGCAGTAAGCTATATCGCTCAGAAATTGAAAATTGAAAACACCTTAATATATGTTCCTGAAACAACACCACATTCAAAGACAGAAAAGATTGAGCATTTTGGCGCAAAACTCATTAGGGCTGGGAAAAACTATGATGAAGCACATGCCATTGGAATGTCTTACATCAAGAAAAATAATCTCAGTTTTATTGATTCTTATGATGCTGATCCATTAGTTTATGCAGGGCAAGGTACTATAGCAATTGAACTATTACGCGACAATCCTAATATTGATTGTGTGCTTATTCCAATTGGAGGTGGTGGACTAATAACAGGCATCGCAACTTATCTAAAAGATAAAAATCCTAACATAAAAATTATTGGGGTACAAACGGAAGCATGTCCAGCAATGGATGCATGTATAAAAGAAAATCATCATTATGATACATATCCATCAGACGAGTCACTATGTGAAGCATTAGTTGGTGGTATTGGTTCCTTAGCATATGAAAATCGCCACTTAATTCATGATGTACTCATTGTAAAGGAATCTACAATAAGAAAAGCTATTAAACATATGGTTGTTCAAGAAAAAATTATTGCAGAACCATCTAGCTGTGTAACTGTAGCAGCACTAATGGACTATCCCGAATATAATTTTGGGAGAGAAGTTGCATTAATCATCTCAGGTAACAATATAGATGAAGAACTTATTCTTCAAACGTTAATATAAGGCTCATGCGAGCCTTATATTTTTATGTTATAAATCTCCATTGCATTTTTTCTATAGTTTTCAGCTAATTCATTGTTACCCATCATTTTGTTAATCATGATAGAGTATAGTATATCCTCTTCACAATCTTGCATTTCAAGTAATTTTTTACTTATTCCACGTCTAAAAAACAACCCTCCTAAATAATAGAAAATATAATTTTCTTTACAGAACTCTATTCCTTTATCAGAGTAGTAAAAGGATTGATGATCATCACCTAATCTATAGAAATTATAGGAAAGATTAAACAACACTTTGACTATTGTCAAAGAGATTTGACTATCAATGACATTTTCAAAATCCAACTCTTCTAGACACTTCAACAATATGCTATTTGATTCATCGAACTTTGATGTTTGTACTAAGCTTAATGATATCAACAATAAAATTCTAACTTCAAGTGGTGAATAATTAAAGGCTTTGATCTTATTTATATTCCAGTCATTAAGGGATAAATGAATTGCTTTCATAAAATACTCATTACAATTCTCACCCAGATAATATTTATTAAGACCATGTAATATTAGCTTAAATTGCTCTAATTCAATAGGATTTACTAGTTTACTCTTACCCTTATCAGTAATTTGACTTTCAAGCTTATCAAGTAATGGTCTCAACTCGCTAACATTATTTGCGATTAGTATTGCATCAAGTTCTTTATAAATATGCATCAAATCTGTTGATGTTCTAAACTCAGAAAAAATTTTTAAAACATCCACCTTATACATCTGTGACAAAAACTCTAACGTTTCATATTTAGGAATCACTTGGCCTGATTCAATCTTTCTCAAAGTTTCTGAACTTACTCCGATTTGATTTTCTACATTCTTTTGTGTAAATCCTAATTGCTTTCTAAGCTTTCGAATATAAATACCAAACTCTCTCATCTCATAACTCTTAAACATTTCTCCTCCAAAACCCCAACTCCAATTGGGTTACATATTATGTGTAATTATACTATACTTTGTATAAAGGAATGAATCAACAAGGAGGATGAAATGAAAATTAACTTAATTGCAATAATGCTTATTACATTTATCTTATTATCTGGCTCATTAATTGAAGCTAAAGCAGATGATGATATCCCTAAAATTGGGTCAATTTACACGACTTCCATCTCATTGATTTAACAACTAATATCGCACAATCTCGCTTCAAAAAAAACAGCTCAGGCTGTTTTTTTAATATCTTGGTGTTAAAAATAAATGATTATAAACATTACCTGTAACCTCTATATCAGGAATAATATATGTTAACTGATTTTCACCAAAGTAGGCGATTATTTTAAACTCATAAGGCCTATTTAATCTTTCATTATCATAACTTAAAGTACTATCTACTAATGGAATTATTAGACCACTTGACCATTGTCCTTCATCAATTTGAGTGAAAAGTATTGGATATGTTTGATCACCTGTAAACTTTAAATTATCATAACTTAAACCATCCTTATCTACATAGGTTCTATTTTCAAATTCAACAGGAACTTCTAAAAGAATTTTATCAGGATTTCCTGTTGTCTTCAGATTTATATACACATATTCCAAAGCAAGGAATCTCTTAGGATTATAGATGAGCTCCTCGCCAAAGATATCTTGATCACGCTTCCAATTTTCCCATTCTCCAAGGATCTCTATTTCATCAATCTTAAACTGAACAACTTTGCTTACCTCATTTATAATCTCATGTTTAGCGGGTTTGGAATTAACTGATGCATCAAAATCAAACTGATAACTAGCTTCAGAAATATTAGGCGACAATGTGAAGTTATATTGCCACAGGTTAGAGTCAATTTTATCCATTAAAATCTTAGTTTCATAAGAAGTATTAGCGAATAATGTTACGCTTACCTCATCTACATATTCTGACGTATGAGCAAACAACTTATTTTGTCCAGGCAGTAATTCATCACTTATTTCAGGTATTAAATCGATTGGTGTTGAAACATTAATTATAAATCGCTTTTGTGCATTTATTTTACCATCTGAATTTTCCGCATTCAGATTCAGCTCATATAAGCCATCAGAAAAACTCTTTGGGATTTGTAATTTAATAGGTTCCCAATTTATTAATCCATTTTGATCACCAGTATGATTTTCAGATTTAAAGACTTCTCCTATTGGTATACCATTTTTTGACCAAAACACCCTTAATGAAGTTTCATATGGATATTGAGTAACAATATTATACAACTCTATCCACTCAGTTGATGGAATCAAACTAATATTAAAAGATTCCTTCTCAGCTCTAATTTTTGCATTAAGAATTTGAGGTGGCGGTATATTTAGCAATTTATATTTTTTAGTAACAGGATCTGACCAAACACCAAAGTTGTCACAGACAAGATATGTCAACTCATAATCACCTGGCTCTAAAACAGAAGGTACACCATAAATCCAAGAACCGCCTTCTTTCCTATATTTTATTTTTCTATCGATGATTCCTTTATACGGATCTGAAAACTGAAAGTCTGGATCAAAAGATTCATCAACCCACTCCGTCAAATATTTGCCAAGATCTTTGTCATATATCCACTTAAGTGAGAAATTAGCTATTGGCTTTCGATGCACATATAAGGTCAGCTCTGATTGATTAGAGTCCAAACCTTTTGTTGGGTCTTCCAACGGCTCATCAGCAATTTTTCTTATAATGGTATATTCACCTACATTTAAGAATTTCGTTTTTACTTCCGAAGTAAACTGGTCTCTAGCATATGAGATAAATGTACCACTCTCTTGCCCGGTAGGGTTATCAAAAAAATAAGGATTATGGACATATTGCATTGCAAATATAGTATTTAAAGGATCATTTTCAGGGTCAAAATCTGTAAATGACATTACAAAACTTTCATTCTGCAATACGGTCAATGCATTCAGAACTGGATTCTGTTGTTTAATTGCCATCACAACATCTTCAATGGCCTTTAATATATCAGTTTGATAAGGCATACATATGACATGATCACCTAAACTTTTAGTAATGGCTATATCTTTTGCAATTCCAAATATTTTAGCATCTTTAGCAATCATTTTAACGGCATCAAAGTCATCTTTTGAGTCACTTGATAGCACTGAACCTGTTATGTAGATCAAATACTTATTAGAAGTGACATCAAAATCCGGAATAAAATTTTGTTTAATGGACTTGTAAGCTACACCTGAATAGTTTCCAGAATAAACATCATATTTTGTTTTAACTGGATGATTGACTTGAATTTTTCGGCTAACGGTCCCCGAATAATATGCAGTCCATGGTTGAGTTTCTATTTTTCTATTGCCATTAGACCAATAAGTATATGTCGTACCAGAATTACGTGCACCTGTCTTTGTCAAGGTTCCTTTAAATCCACTCGCGTCACTATATGACTTCGTTGAAGGTACCGATGGATAACCATAGGAATATTCGGTATAAGCATGTGACCCATCTTGATTGTAATGTATTGTGACTGTATTCTTTGTTGATGACGTCGCTATTTTTTCTTCTATTTCTTCAGTAACATAGGAATCATCACGATATTTTGTTTTCGTTGATACTGACACTCTTGGTAACGAAGGATTTGTATATCCATTATTACTGTAGTGATACGTTGAAGATGGATAACTTGTACTGTAACTTGTACTTGCTGATGCAGAAGCTTCATAAATGTATGTTTTCGTATCAAAAATATCTACATCTGCAACCATTGAATTTCTTCTAAACATATTGGTGATGTTAACTGCATTGTTTTTGATAGCAACTGAATCAGCCTGTGATAATTCTTCATCTAATACTAAAATAACTTCTATGGATGGAAAGTTATATTCAATGTCTGTATAAATTTTAGTCATTGGCAATAAGTTATCTACTGTAAATTCTCTTTTTAATTCAAAGCTTCTGTAATCATCATCAGTAATCTCACTGATAATTGTCGGTTCACCAAAACTTTCTTTTGTTTTCCAAACTATTTCATAATAGCCTAACTGGTTTGGAGCAAAGTCTGTTTCACCACCCCACTCACCTCTATAAACACTTTTTTCAGCTACACCATCTTGATCTTCATCATAGAAAATTTCGTAAGTGAATAGTTGAATATTGTCCCCATCCAGACTCGTAGCTTCACAAATGATATCTAGGTTATCACCTCTAGCAAGGTTTGGATTCCAAATGTTAGCAATAATATCAGGTCTTAAATCTTCGCCAATATATAGATAATTGGTATATGTTCTTTCACCATAATCACCACCCGACAAGTTATTTGACACGACTGTCGTTATCGTTACGAAATCAGGTTGTTTAACGATAAACTCTTTTGATGATAATGTATTACTTTTATAGACTATACCTTCTGTTTTATCAATACTCACTGAAACTGTGATACTTGGTATTCTGTCTTTCACGTAATGAGGTGTAGGAGAAAAATCACCCGTAATCGCATTCAGTCTATTTTCTTTAAAGTAGGATACAACATCTGTATTGGCAGTTGGTACAGAATCATAAACGATAACAAAACTTGATTTTCTGTACTCCGTACCTTCAAAGTCTTTAAAAACAACACTCCAATTATAGACTTTGTTTTGTCGAATCTTTGGAAATCTATAAGTCCCGCTAATAAATTTCAATTCATCCGCTTCAGATAATATTTGTCCATCAACTGTGATGTAGCGATCGACGACACCACCCATATTATTTTCAGCATAGATAACTGCAAAATCATCAATATCTAGCATTTCTTTAGGTGCGTCAATTTCTACATCAACGATAATTGGAAGAGGCTCTTCTTCCATGGCTCCGCCTTCAGTTGTATTGGTGTCAAAGGTTGTACCTACAAGACAAATTGCATTATTAAAATCATCTTTTGCATATAATACAGCTGTAGCTTCAGCATCAATTTTCAATGTAAACTCATTGTTCTCATTAAGTAGTGCTTCATAACTTTCATATGGAATCGTAAAGTTTAAGTTACCTTCACCTGTTTTTTTATCAAATCGAGTAATCCAACCTCTTACAGTTTGTGGATCATTGGTAAGTGAATTTGTAATTTTCATTTCCCAGTAATCAATATCTTCTCGATTAAAATAAACTTGCTTTTGATTGTCTACTTCTAATTCAGTACCTTCATAAACAAAATCATCTTCAATTTCACCACCAACGACAACGTAAACTTCTACTGTTTTACCATCTTCACTAATGGAGTATTTAATGTCTTTTATAGTAGCAGTAACAGGCACTTCCACTTTATCATTGGTCTTTTCAATAGACAGCGTTTGATACCATGCACCATGAGCGGATTCTCCATATGGTGATTTATGAAACATAACACCTTGTCCCGAATACAATGTACCAGGTGCGACTTCAACTGCTACATAATCAGTGGCTATACGAGAAGTTGAGGGAGTTGATTCATTAAATATATATGTCACATCAGTAGCATTAGACATGTTAAAAGGGATACCATCAGCTATTTGTTTTTGTAATTTGCCTACTTCAGCAAACATATTAGCTTTTATATATTTATCAAGAATTATAGTAAATTGAGGAAATGCATTAGTTCCAGTAACATTTTGGTACTGTGAATTGGCATAACTTAATTCATCCCAAGGTTTAGATACCCATGTTTTTTGCTCTAATTTTCTTCCACTGTCTGAATCTCTAGGAAAATCATCATTGGTAATTTTAGAAGCGTTGTAAGTATAACCATGGTAACGGTATTCGCCCTTTACACCATTTTTTACATAGTAACCTTCACCACTGGCATTTAGCGTTGAAGATTTAAAATCGTTTGAAGGGACTAACTGATAATCGCCGTAAACAATTAAGCCTTTTTCATCGTATAATTCTCGATTAAACTCTAATCCTTTTACATTTTTCTCGGCGACAATGTTTGTATCAATCTGCCTTGAAGATGCAAATTCTGTCCACGTTAAATCTCTACTTCTATCCTCATCATAAGTAAGAGCAATGGCAAATTGATTTACGAGTAAAAGAAAAATAAGTAAAATAGATATTTTCTTTTTCATATTTTCACACTTTCTATTTATTATCCAAACCAATATTTAGAACGGTACCATCTTTATTGATAAAAAATGAAATTTCTCTACCATTTTTTAAAGTAAATACTTCTCGATAATTGTTAAATTTATCTGCTTGAAGATAGACATCCGTTGGCGCTTTTTTCATGTATGTATAAGCAAGATCTAAAACAATTTGAGTATCCTCTTCAAACAACATTTCATAATATGGCATCATTTCTCTTTCAGATACCATTTTCCAATTATCAAAATCATCATAAGTGTTAAATTCTAAATGATAAGGGTGGTTTCTTCCTTCAAAAACAAAATTGAAAAAATAGAAGTCAACATATGAAATTAAATTAGGCACCAAAACACCATGTTCAACTGTATTCATATTCTTATACAAACTAAGAGAAAACTCTTCATCTTTAGGGTCATATAATCCACCAAATTCCATACGATCATCATGAGCGTAATTATGAAATTCAGTCCAATCAGCAGTCTTTAAAACATTTATTCTTTCTTCTGTTGTATCGGGGTTATTTAACTCTTCAGTGTAGAAATCATTAATTTGTGTTCTAAAAATTTCAAAAGCTTTAACAATTTCATCTTGTAAAATGCCATTCCTATCTGTTTTTGCAAAGCAAGTACCTTCTAAATAGTTTACAGTAGCAGTAACAGGGTCGTATTCGGGATACTTGTAATTAAATAATGGCACATCAAATTTAACAGGCTTTCTAATTGTTATATCAATCATTCTTGATAGAACAACTGAAGCTTCTGCTCTTGTAGCACTACCGAGGGGTAAAAATTTCTTTTCTGTCGTACCCGACATTATGCCCATGGTATAAATTGAAGTTACTTTATCTTTTTTATATTCAGATATTGAAGCGTAATCCTTAACATAGTCAAGAATATATTTTTCATCTACGCTGGACATATATTCATTCTTAGAAATAGCATTATAAGCAATATCTGCCATTTCTTCACGCGTAATATATCTTTCAAAGTTCTGATAGGCCTCGTCAATATAACCTAAATCATAAGCTTTTTTGATCCAAGGTGTCGCCCAATAACCACTCGTAAATGGCTCAACCATTTGGTTTTGTGATTTCATAACCAAAACCACAAATTCTGCAACTGTAATCTTATCCTCTGGTTTAAATGCATACACCCCGTCACGGACTTCATAACCTGAAATAATTCCTTTTTCAACTAGTAATAACACATAATCACTAGACCAATGATTGTCAAGGTCAACAAATCCAGTTTCCGAGAAAGATAATGTTGTAAAAGTAAAAATGATGATAAAAACCATAAATAATTTTTTCACTTCACTTTACCTCCACTGGAACTTCAATGATCTTCTCTTCTTCTTTTCTTTTTAATACGACTTCAAGATCTAATGCTTCACAAACGGATAGAAATTTTCCTACAGTTGGCACTTGAACATTTGATTCATAACAACTGATTTGTTTTTGTGAAGATTGTGTTTTACTGGCTAATTCAATTTGTGTTAATCCTAGTTCCTTTCTTCTGCATCTTAATAATTCCATTAATGATTTCTTACCACTTACGACCGTACCTCTGTTTTCAAAAATCCACATCATTCCAACTCCTTTGTAAAATATTACCATTTTGTTTCATTGTATACCAACTGTAAATATTTGTAAAATATTTTTTGAATTGCTTAAGAGTTTCTTAACTGCTTTTATTTAAAATAGTCTCTAGAAAATAAATGTGTTATACTAATTAGGTAAAGTAAGCGATCTATAAAATTTGGAGAGAAAATATGAGATTAGCAGTAATTGTATGTGTTATTTTGATAATCTTTGTGGGCTTTCAGTTCTATGATGTGATACAGGATGAAATTCAGGAAGCAAAGATGAGTCCCTTAAATGAAGTAGATATGAATAACATTCCTCAGCTTGCAGTAGATGATTTGCTGAGTAAAGTTAGTTATTCTTACAGAAAAACATTCTATGAAAATCCATCTTCAGATATCATTAAGGCAGCATCTAGTTTACCACTTAATGGTCAATATGCAACGATTGTCTATTATGAAGATGAATTTCTCGTTCATGAGGAATTTAAGGTAACAGATTACTCAGAAATAGATTTAGAGACTATAAAAGGATCGTGTATTTTCATTGTAAATATCAATTCGTCCCTTAAAACAAATCTTAAAGAAAATGATTATACCGTTTATGATTTAGGTAATCAATTCAAGCTCTTCTATATTACTCCTGAACAAACAGGAGAATATTATTTTATGACTGATGATTTAACAATTAAATATGAATTAAGACAAAAGTGAATCCAATAATTCGCTTTTTTTATTTTCTTCTTTGGATGAAGGAAACTTAATATTTTTTATGGTGGGATTTAAGGTTTTCTTAATAAATTGATAGGTTTAAAATGATATACTCAACTTATTGGAATAAATAATAAAAGAGGTGAAATATGCATTTAGAAGTCCAAAATTTAAAAAAAACTTTTGGTGAAAAACAAGTTTTACATGGTATTTCTTTTGAAGTAAAAAGTGGTAAAGCATTAGGTCTACTTGGTCGAAATGGTGCAGGTAAAACGACCACCATCAGAATTCTTATGGATTTGTTTGAATCCAATGAAGGTACAATTCATTTGAATGAAAAACCTTTTAATCCTAGAAATCATCAAATTGGTTATTTACCAGAAGAACGGGGTTTATATCCAAAAAAGAAGGTCATTGACCAACTGCTTTATTTAGGTGAACTAAGAGGTTTAGAAAAAAGCAATTTGAAGAAAAATGCTTTATATTGGTTGGAACGTCTTGGTGTCACGGAATACAAAGATAAAAAATTAGAAACGCTTTCAAAGGGTAATCAACAAAAAGTTCAATTGGCATCTACATTTTTGTGTCACCCAGAAATTGTTATCTTAGACGAACCCTTCAGTGGCTTGGATCCTGTAAACTCTCAGATTTTAAAGGAGATTATTAGAGAGCAAATTGAGAACAATAAACTGGTGATCTTCTCTAGTCATCAAATGAGTTATGTGGAAGAATTCTGTGAAGAAATCGCCTTAATTGACCAAGGCAATGTTGTTTTAACTGGAAACTTAAATAACATCAAAAAGAATTTCGGGAAAAATCGTTTGGTTCTGAAATTAGGCTCACATTCAACACTTGAAACTTCTGATTTACTCAATAGACACTTTGTTGATTTAGTAGATCATCACGAGACGAAAAAAGATCGTGTAATTTTGAAATTAAAAAGTGAGGATAAGAAGCATGAGTTTATGAAGCGCTTGTCTGATCAAGCTCTAGACGTTGAATTATTTGCCAACTATCATCCAAGTCTTGAAGACATTTTCATAGAAAGTGTAGGTGAATAACATGAAGTCATTTTTAACGGTACTAAAATTTGAAGTGATGCATTACTTAAAGGCTAAAGTATTTCAAATTACGACCCTTATTTTATTAGCAATGATTATCATTGGTCTTTCTATACCAACCATAATGGAAAATTTCAATAAGGATGACCCATCAGAAATCAATGGTGAAAATTACACAGAATCTGAAGATGTTCCTCATTATGGTTTATATGATCCAGAAGGTTACATACAGGATATTAACTTATTAAGTGATAGCTTTTATCTTGGTGAATTTACTGCTTACACTGATTTAAGTTCTCTTAAAAAAGATATTAACAACAATACTATTATTGGTGGTTATGCACTTAATAGTCCAACTGATTATCAATATATTATGCTGAACAATGAAATGATGGACAATGGTTTATATGCCTTTGAGCAAGCCTATACCTATGTTTACAGAGTACAAGTGCTTAACGAAAGAAATATTCAATATAGCGATGTGGAAGACATTTTGTATCCTAATTTCAATGTTACTGTTGATGTCTTAGGCAAAGACAGTGCTGCTAACTATGGCTACACTTATATTCTTGTTTTCGGTTTATATATGATTATTATTATGTATGGTCAATTAATTGCAACAGCTGTTGCAAGTGAAAAAAGCAACAGAACAATGGAAATCCTTGTAACAAGTACAAAGACATCTTACCTTATCTTTGGTAAAGTCATCGCTGGTGCCATTGTAAGCTTACTTCAGTTTGGCATACTTATTGGTGCTGGAAAAATGACATATGCCTTAAATGCAGCTGCTTGGGATGGTAACTTGGATATGATTTTTAAAATCCCAGGTGAAATACTACTTCAGTTTGCAGCCTTTGGTATTTTAGGTTATCTTTTCTTTACCTTCATCTTTGGAGCATTGGGTGCTTTGGTATCTAAAACTGAAGATGTAAATACAAGTGCCACACCTGTGACACTCATCTTTGTAATTGTCTTTATGATTGCCATAACTGGCATGCAAAATACAGAAGGCATTGTTTTAAAAATTGCTTCATTTATACCTTTCAGTTCATTCTTAGCCATGTTCGTTAGAGTCTCAATGGGATCAGTGACTTGGTATGAAGTCGTGATCTCTCTAGGTATTTTGGCTGCCAGTACATATTTTGTCGGTGTTCTCGCTTCAAAAATATATCGTATGGGAACATTAATGTATGGTAATCCTGTAAAAATAAAGGATATTCCTAAAATATTAAAATCGCAATAATCTATACTAAACTTTACAAAAAGATAGCTTAGGATAAAATCATCCTAAGCTTTTTTTAAATCATATTTCGATCAACAATTTGGTTTACAACAAATGAAGCAACGTGCTCTGCATATGTTTTTGGACCAAATCCTGCATCATAACCTAATTCTTTTGCTAATTCATGGTTTATTCTAGGACCACCACAAATCAAGATGATCTTATCTCTTAAACCTTCAGCTTCAATTAACTCAATCATATTGGTTAAGTTTAAGATATGTACATCTTTTTGAGTTACAACTTGAGATACAACGATTGCATCAGCGTTTAATTCAATTGCTTTTGCAATTAATTCTTCATTTGGTACTTGTGAACCCATGTTAATCGCTTCAATACCATGGTATCTTTCAAGACCATAGTGACCATCAAAACCCTTCATATTCATGATCGCATCAATCCCAACAGTATGGGCATCAGTACCTGTACAAGCACCAACAATCACAACATCACGTTTAATATGTTCTTTAATGAAATCTTCAACACCGTATTTATCCATAATCTCTACATCTACTTTAGGTACTTCAATGCTTGAATAATCTACGGTGTGTTGACACTTACCATATGCTGTAAAAAAGGTATAGCCTACACCTAAGTCTTCAGAGTAAACAATTGAAGGCTCTTCGATGCCCATTTTGATTAAGAGTTGCTTAGCAGCTTCGTCCGCTTCATCACCAAAAGGTACTGGCAAAGTAAATGAAAACTGCATTCTGCCATCATTCAATGTATCACCATAAGGTTTTACTTTCGTTAAATCTACTTGACTTGACATTACTGACCTCCTAACATTAATTCAATGAACGGGTTGAAGTACTTGTCATCTTTCTTCACAACGCCTTCTAAACCTTTACCAGAAGTCATAGTTCTCTTCACTTCTGCGAATTTTCCTTTAGCAATTGAGTTTGTCAAACCTTCTTCTTCAATCTCTTTTAACATTTTAACAGAATCATTTAAAACTTCTTGTGCACGTTTTTGAATAATACCATCTTTTTTGAACTCAATTTCACTACCCAAATCTTTCATATTTGAGAATACATATTTTGCATTTTCAATTGAAAGAGCACGATCTTGCAAGAATGGTGTATGAATAGCTTCTGTCAGCATACCAAGTAACTGAATGCCTTGATTCGTCATAATTGAAACGGCATTAAACAATGTATTTTGAACATGACCTTTAAAGATGTTACCGGTCATGTATTTTGTTGGTGGCATATATTTAAGTGGTGCATCCGGGAAGATTTCTCTTGCCATTTGTGCTTGAGCTAATTCCATTAAGAAGCCATTTTCAATATTAGGATTCATTTCAAAACAGTGTCCTAAACCCATTTGCTCTTCTGGAAGACCAGCATTTAATGCAAACTGCTCATTGATAAACTGTGAAGTTAATACTGTATGGGCTTCTTCAACAGCATCAGCAGTTGTTAAGTAGTTATCTTCACCAGTATTGATGATAACACCTGCAAAACCATTGATAATTCTAGAGAAATATTGATCAATTAAGGTTCTTTGCATATTGATATCTCTAAATAAAATACCGTATAAGGCGTCATTTAACATAACATCAAGTCTTTCAAAAGCGCCCATTGCAGCGATTTCAGGCATACATAAACCAGAGCAGTAGTTACATAAACGAATATAACGACCAATTTCTTCGCCAACTTCATCTAATGCTTTTCTCATGATTTTAAAGTTTTCTTGAGTTGCATAAGTGCCGCCGAAACCTTCAGTTGTAGGACCATATGGTACAAAGTCTAATAAAGATTGACCAGTTGTACGAATAACAGCAATAACATCTGCACCTTGTCTAGCTGCAGCTTGTGCTTGCAAGACGTCCTCATAGATATTACCTGTCGCAACAATCAAATATAAATAAGGTTTTGGACCTTCACCTAAACGTTCTAAATAAGCATCTCTATCTTTTCTATTGTTTGCAATAATTGCAACCATTTCTTTAGCTTTTTCAGTTACAACAGCTTGTACTTTTAAAGCATCATTTTGGTTCAATTGCATTAAGTCCAATTCGCCAGCAGCTACAGCTTCAGCAATCTCTTGAGGTGTTTTACCAGTTTCAATCATAGCATTACCAATCCAGTATGCTAAACCCATTGAAAGGCCACCCTTGTCTTTTATTTCATCAACAATAACATTCGGTAATGGACGTTCAATATCGTCTACACCGTCAATACCTAATAATCTAACTACCGTACGTTCAACTGCAACCGTTGTATGTTGATCAATCATCAGTTGAATATCATCTGCAATAACTTTTGCAGATTTTCTTGCTTCGGCAACTAAGTTAAAATCTAAATTTAACTTACTCATTTTTCCTCCTTGCGTTCCAAAATACATTTAGCATCTTCTAAAATTTCTTCATCAATCCCCATTAATTTTGAAATTTTTATTGCATCTTTTGGTACAGATTCCTTATCTGTGATCACTTTTAATCTATAATCCATCAGTTGATGAACTTTTTCCAAATTACTTTGTTCAAAGTTGATTTCCAGATCTTCAAAATCAACTTCTGATAAACCAGTGACTTGCAGATGTAAAACGTCTTTTTCATCTGCTAATCCATCAAAATGTGTTGTTATAACTGTAATTGAGGATTTTGATTTTAAATAATTGATTATGGCCTTTGAGATGGCATACCCTTCCTTAGGATTTGTGCCTCGTGCTAATTCATCAATGAGAATTAAACCCTCTTCATTGGCATGTTTTAATACTGAAGCGAGGTTGACCATTTCAGCACCAAAAGTACTTAAGCCCCTATCAATGGATTGCCCATCCAATGCTGATAAGAAAACGAAGTTCAAAGGCTTGAACTTTAAGGATTGACAGGGTACGAATAAGCCTAATTGAGCCATCATAACCATTTGACCTATTAATCGTAAACCAATCGTCTTACCACCCATATTTGCGCCGGTTATGCATGACACGCCTGACGATAAATTCATGGAAATAGGTATAAAGTCCAAATTTTCTTGTTTTAAATGTTCTTCTACGATCAAATGAATACCTTCATGCATTTCAAATATCGTAGTATTTGACAACTGTGGTTTAACCATATGAAACGCTTTTGCAAAATAACTTTGAGCCATATGTAAATCCAATTTGCCAATACAAAAAATTTGTATCCTTATATCATAAAGATGTTGAGACAACCTCTCCGTCAGAAATTGTCTTACTTTATATTCTTCTTGCTCTTCTTCCAGTTTTAAATTAGATAACTCTTGTGCTTTAAGAAGAGCTTCTTCAGAGGTTCTTACTTTATATGTTCGATGCATAAAAGTGTCTGAAACATAGACAAATGCATCATGAGCATCAAGTGTCTCCACGATATCCTTATGATGTTTTTCAATAATTACTTCATCATTGGGTCTAATCTTAAGATTTAATTTTTCAGACCATTTTTGACGCTCAAGTTTTTTTTCTGTTATGATTTCACTTTCAAGGTTCTTGATTTGTTCTCTTAAAACCTTTAATGGTTCTGAATAACTGTCATACAAATAAAAAGTATTCATTTCCAAATCATCAGGATCTAATAGCTTCTCAATATAAGTCAACCGTTCCAATTGATATGTTTTTATGACATCAATTGCCTTAGAAAGTTCTACTAATTGTTTGAGCATAAATGTAAAATACTTAACTTCAAACAATTCCGTTACACTTAAAACCTCTAAATCATAAATTCGTTCCAAAGTTAAATCAATTCCCTTAAAATGGCTCATGACTTCCCTGATTTTTTTAAATGTAACAGGATGTTTATCCATTGCATTTTTTAAGGTTTCAATCGTTTCATAATGGGCGTATAAAGCAGATGATTCATCTGCTTTATACACACGCATTGCTTTTTTTTGTTTTTCACCAAAAGGCGTTTGTACTTTAATTTTGTTTAAAATATAATCAAGTTCCAACTGTTTCTCGGAATCTGCTACAAAAAACATAACGCCTCCTAGGACATAACATCAATCACTGGCAGGTCCTTTAAATAAAATGCCAGCTGATTTTTATAGGACTCTCGATCAAAATAATAGCCTTCAGGTGCTGTAGGGTTAATCGTTACAGCCAATAAATTGATTGAATCTAGTACTTTAATTCGAACCCCTAATTTCTCAAAATATATCCAGTCTTTATAATCAATAAATATCCTTGTTGCATCTCTTACAACCACCGTTACATGTTTATAATGGTGATTGGTTTTAATCATATCCATTACAGTTTTTGTAACCAGTGATCCCGGTAAGAGAATTGCAGTTGAATCATCTTTCAAAGCAGCACCTATAGTATGTCCTGCATTTAAGGCTGTCTTAATATCAAGCGCCTTTACAGTCTCTCCAATAACCGTTATCTCATTGTTTCTTATAGCTTGATCAGCTATAGCCCTTATAGAAACATCTTCTGTTTTTTCTAAATTAAACAGAGCAACTTGATATACCGTTTTGGTAATGGCTGTCTGCATATCCCTAGACAATACTGCACCAGTTGAAAGAATAGTGGCATCTGTTATCGATGGAGATGCTGTAGTTTTCCGATCAATTGCACCATCCACGACGACTAAGTTAGCACCAAAATCTCTCATTTTTTCAGCTGTTGACATAATTTCTGAATTTCTTGAAGGTCCTGCAATTTGAATATAACCTGGGAAAATCACCTTTCCGATCACGATTTTACCCATGGGTGTATGAAAATCTGTAATTTCCATAACTTCCAGTTTTGCATCAGACATTTGAAATAGACTTTCAGAAGTTGCAACCAATGTCCCCTCATAAACATATATCATTGGTTTTTCTGTTTGCGTTACTAAATCCTGACGTTCACCGTCTCTGCCAATAGATGTCAGTCCAATGGTGACTTGTGACTCATAAGCTTCATCCAATAATGCATTTAATGTAACAGTCTTTCCAGCATTCTTTGCCATGCCAACAATAGAGATGGTCTTGTATTTATTTATTATCCGTTCAATTAACATGACCATCTCCTTATAAACTACTCGTGATGATTACGTTCGTATCTCTCTAATGATTTCAATTCAATACTTACACGGTTACCTTGGTGTAAGCCAGCAACGCCTGCCATTTTATGAGGATCTGCTTTTCTGCATTCTTCACATTGACATTCGTCTTTGTATGGTTCTGGTTCAGCATAGGTTGTAATAACACCTTCATAGTTACGCAGTACAACTTTCTCAGGTGATTGAGAAATCAAATATTGTGGCATAACTGGCGTCTTACCACCACCACCTGGTGCATCTACAACAAATGTAGGTACTGCATAGCCAGAAGTATGGCCTCTCAAACCTTCAATAATTTCGATACCTTTAGAAACAGGTGTTCTAAAATGCTCAATACCCACTGAAAGGTCACATTGATAAATGTAGTAAGGTCTAACACGCATTTTTACTAAATCATGTACCAAGTTTCTCATCACATGTACACAGTCGTTAACGCCTCTTAAAAGAACTGATTGGTTACCAAGTGGTACACCAGCATCAGCCAATAAGCGACAAGCTTCTTTTGTTTCAGGTGTAACTTCTTTTGAATGGTTGAAATGTGTATTTAACCAGATTGGATGATATTTTTTAAGCATATTTACCAATTCAGGCGTAATTCTTTGCGGCATTACCACAGGTGTTCTTGAACCAATACGGATAATCTCTACATGCTCAATTTCTCTTAGTTTAGAAATAATGTATTCCAATCGATCATCTGATACAAGTAACGCGTCTCCACCAGATAATAATACGTCTCTCACTTGTGGTGTATTTCTGATGTATTCAATTGCTGCATCAATTCTGTCTAAAGGTTGAACATCATCATGAGAACCTGCGAAACGTCTTCTTGTACAGTGTCTACAGTACATTGAACACATATCTGTAATC
Organism: Clostridia bacterium; assembly: GCA_016937975.1. GTDB lineage: Bacteria > Bacillota > Clostridia > Peptostreptococcales > Acidaminobacteraceae > JABXKX01. Next base: position 5,364 of record JAFGVN010000088.1, on the reverse strand, counting down.
AATAATAATACACGATCTGGATAGCGATGTGTTAAACCAGGTACTGGAGAATCTGCATCTTCATGTAAAGGATCGTCCATATCATTTTTTGATTTGTGTGTCTCATAAATTGTAGGAACGGCTTGCATTCTTACAGGGCAATGTGGATCATTTTCATCCATTAACATTGCATAATAAGGTGTAATACCCATTCTTAAAATTTCTAAAGATTTAGTAATACCTTCTTCTTCTTCCTTAGACAAATTAACAACTTTCTTTAAATCTTCAAGATTGTCAATACGGTTTCTAACTTGCCATTTCCAATCGTTCCATTCTTCTGGTGTGACGTCTTTCCATAAAGACACCTCTGAATAATGACGCATACTTTTCCCCCTTAATTTAACTAAGCGTATAAATCTGTATAGACTTTTCTAATAATTTCTGATTCTCTAATGATTTCCAAAGAAATTTCAGCATGATTTCTAGCATAACCATTACCGATAATCATTGTTGTATCCATACCAACGCCTTCAGCACCTAAAGCTGCTGCGGTAAAGCTTGTTGCCATACTAAAGAAGTAAATGACACCATCTGCTTTAGTTGATAAAATACATGACATTTCAGTATCAGGAATATTAACACAGTTAATTGTTACGTCAGCCATTTCCCCATTTGTAACTTCCTTAACTTTTTCATAAACTTCAACTGGCTTAGTTGCGTCAGCTAAGATATAGTTATTTGCAAAGCCCATTTCTTTTGCTCTGTCCATTGATTTTTGATTATGAGCCAAACAAATAATGTTTGCATCTGGACCTGCTTGCTTTCTTGCTTCATACAAACAAAGCATACCTGATTTACCTGCACCACCTACAACCAATACAGTATTGCCTTTTTTAACTAGCTTTCTTGTTTGAGCAGGAGCACCAGCTACGTCTAATACTGAAAGGGCTAAGTTTTCTGGTAAATCAGAAGGTAATTTAGCATAAATTCCACTTTCAAATAAAATTGCTTGTCCTTTGATATCAACTTGATCAATATCTTTTCTTACTTCTATAATTTCATCAATTTTCAATGGTGTTAATGAAAGAGAAACCAAAGTTGCGATTTTGTCGCCAACATTTAAATCTGTTTTGCCTTGTAAAGCTTCTCCGATTTCTTTAACTGTACCAATAAGCATACCACCTGAACCAGTTACAGGATTATGATGTTTACCTCTTGTTTCAACAATACCTGTCATGATTTCTTTAATTTTCTCAATATCATGATTAGCTTGAGTTTTAATTTGTGTAAAACTTGCTGAGTCAATGTTTAAAGTCTTTACATCAATTAAGATTTCGTTGTCATACAATTCCATCGTGTTATCGATTTTTTCTGCTGGTTGAGGCAACAACCCTTTTGGTGATATTACACGATGAGTTCCAAATTTGCATCCTTTTTTCATTCTTTTCCTCCACTAAAAATAAATAGTTGTTCATAACAATCCAATAACCGAGGATATATAATTGCAATTCTTATGCCAAGTCTAAATTTCATTGGATTTGTAGTTTAAACTTGAAAACAAACAAAAAAATACCATATATAGCGTAGGATAGGAAAAAGTTTTCCTATCCTTCCATTTAAATGGTATTTCATCAAAAATCAACTGCCGATATTTCGTCTGTTAAAAATTTTATACTCTTTACATTTCAATAAAGGTAGTGATAGCAACATATAAACGTTAATTTATTAACATACTATACAAAAACCGTAAACTTTTAAAAGTTTCTATTCGTATTTTTTATACGACGATATTTCGTCTATACGCCGATATATCGTCAGAATTATTCTGATTTTCTATCTCTTCTTTACGCACAATTATTAGCCCACCAATCAAAGCAGTTAAAGGGGCAACCGTTATTAAACCTATGGATCCCATCAATGTTCTCATGATCTCAGAAGCGACAATCTTCATATTTAACATTTGTATAGTAGAAGTATTTTTAGCCATAAAAAGCATCAATAATGTCAAATAACTGCCCGAATATGCCAAAAGTAAAGTTGTTGTCATAGTTCCGATGACTTGCCGTCCAATTACAAATCCTGACTGTATAAGTTCTTTTCTGCATATGTTAGATTTGTGGATAAATATTTCATCCATTGATGCAGCAATATCAACAGATATATCCATTGCAGCACCTGATGCACCTAATATAATTGCAGCATAAAAAATCTCCAATAAATTCAAGTCAAAATAGCCATTAACCAGTAATGTTTGTGCGAAAGGTTGTGTCATACCTAAAAATCCCATTCTACTACCAAATAACATTGTGAAAATCATTGTAACCAACAACCCTGCGATTGTACCTAAAAAAGCTGTTAATCCTTTTCTATTAAATCCTGTCACCAAAAAAATAATGACACCAGATAGCAATATTACCGTAATTACAGTAAGTAAAACTGGAGAAAAGCCAGAAAGCAAACCTTTAATTAAAACAAACCAAATAACAACGATGCTGATTAAAAATGACAATAATGCTCTAACACCTATAAATCCTGCATATAAAATAACCGCTCCACCTAAAATCAACACCATCAGCCATAACCAGAAATCTCTATCTTTCGAAATCACTTTGCATTGTAGAATCATTCCTTGCTTTTGTTTTATTGCTACAATAACACGATCATCAACTTTGTACAATTCATCATATTCACTTTGACCTAAAAGTAAATTGAACGCTTCTACTTCTTCCTTTTGAAAAAGCTTTTTAGTGAGTTTAATGGTTAACCTTTGAGTTCCAATATTTGAGAAACCTGTAGAAAGTACTTCTGTATTATCTACAGAAAGTACTTTCCCACTTGTTTCAATTATATCCTGTTCTGTTTTGTCCTGGTTATAAAACATCATTGCAACTATAAGTAACAAAAATAACAATGGCAATATTTTCTTCATCACAACCTACTTCTTAAATCCCATAGCTTCTATTAGTCGATTTGCAATTTCTGTGTTATCTAAATATCCCATAAAAACATTCGATTCAACTCCAATTGCCGATAATGGAATTGCTGTCCCTGTATGTATTGTTGTTGTCCAGAAGATATTTGCTCTTTCTGATTGAATATGTGCAACAGCAACTGGAACAGGATCATACGCATAATAGCCAAACGTTTCACCTGAATCCTGAGCATCCATTGCAGCATATAATTTCGCTGCTTCCTTATCCGTTAATTCTAAGCCTAACTTTGTTTTTATAGTATTTACATATGCATCTCTGTCACCATTATATGCTAAATCAGTATAAGATAATAAATCTGCTATTGAAATTGATGGTTCAGCTAAAGCAGTCACATCCATAAAATAACCTTGGGTATCCATACCTAAACCTAATCCACCAGTTTCATGGTCGCCTACGACTAATATTAAAGTCTCACTTTGATGCTTTTCATAAAAGTTATAAGCTTCTTGTACAGCAGCATCAAAAGCCAAAGTATCCATTACCATGGCAGCAGCATCATTTTGATGAGCAGCATGGTCAATACGTCCACCTTCTACCATAAGAAAAAAGCCATCTTTATCAGTTGACAAGCAGTTAATTGCTTGTTTTGTCATATCTGCCAGCGAAGGTAATTCAGGGTATTCATTTATTCTATCGATTTCATATGGCATATGCGTATTGGTAAATGCTGCAAAAACTTGATCTCCTTCTTCAAAGTTTGCCGACATAAACTCATCTGCACCTTTATTGCCAACAAAAGTTTCATAGCCTAAAGCTTCAAAGTCTGCAATTAAATCTTCACCATCAGTTCTTTTTGATTTAATAGTAGTGTCTGTATAATCTTTTTCTGATCCTGTATTATTTTCAATAATAAAATGTCTTAAACCACCACCAGCAAAGAAATCAACTCCAGAATCCAAAAAATCCATTGCAATGTCATTTTCATTATCTCTATGTACGTTATGTGAAGCAAATGCTGCTGGTGTTGCATGGGTTAATCGAGTCGTTGTTATGATACCAGTAGCCATTCCTGCTTTTTCTGCTAATTCAACTATGGTAACTACATCTACTAAATTTTCATCTTTACCTATAACACCATTATTCGTTTTTATACCAGAAGCTAGTGCAGTCCCTGCTGCTGCAGAATCAGTTATTAAGCTGTCTTTTGAATAGGTTGTATTCACACCTGAGATTGGTAACTGATCCATGATAAGTTTCTCGTTGTTTTTAAGAACTTGCTCATTGTAATATTCAGCAACTTGTCTTTGCGAGAACCCTAAACCATCACCAATTAACATGATGACATATTTAGGTTGTTGAATTACTTTTAACTTCTGACCAGGGAAAATTTTATTTATATTTGTAATATTGTTCATTTCAGCAAGTTCATCCACTGTTGTCCCAAACATCTTCGCGATTTTCCATAATACATCATCTTCTGTTACAACATAAGTATCTGCAAAAACCGCAGTAAGTGTCATCATCAACACTATAAGTAAAACTGTAAATCTCTTCATCATATTTTTCATAATAGCCTCCTTGTAGGTTACATTCCCATTTCAATATAATTGATGAAAATTAAGCTATAATTAACAAACTGTAAAAAACAGGTAAAAAAAAGAAGCCGAAGCTTCATCATTTTCTATATCATAATAATAATTTTTCAATTTGCTCTACATCCTTTTCTGCAATTACAAAAGATGTATAATAATCTTTCATTTGCAGTTCCAGCAATTGATCTTGATTTCTTAGTTTAATCCATTGATGTTTTCTTATTTCACTTCTACTATACAATCTTTGATTAATCAACATGCCACTATGAAAGAAAATCAATGGATTTCGATTGAGCCTTTTTAGAAATGCGTAAAATATAATTGAAATCATCAATACTATGACAACATAAAAGATCGCTTTAGAAGTCTTAGGCACAAACTCAAAGATAAGGATCATGAATAAACAACAATATGGAATTACAATCCATTCTGCTTTGGGTTGGCGATGCATTCTATTTTTCTTGTTTTGAAAAAATAGGATTTGTTCATCCAATGAACCTCGCATCCCTTCAAGCTTCTTTTCTTTTTTTAGAATTGATTCTTTTACTGTACTTGCTATTACAAGGATCGGAAGCATATAGACACAAATCAAAACAGCAATCAGCAACAAAGAACTCTTCAGAAAAACTATCGTAAAATAAGTCCCAATCAATGTAAGCATTAAAGACATATTTTTTTTCTGTTTTTTTTGTGAAGCCAAATAAGTTTTTAAAGTCATCTCAGTTTCTCCTATGAACCTCCCCCGCTTAGCCTATCAATGCGACTTGAAGTGGGGGGGTTTCTTATTTCAACTGAAACATACCTCAAACGAAGTGATGGTTTTGCCATCACCTCTCACATCAAAGATGTGTGAGTGAATG
>JAFGVN010000087.1 GCA_016937975.1 Clostridia bacterium | reverse complement strand
TGACCATCATGACCATCATGACCATCATGACCATCATGACCATCATGACCATCATGACCATCATGACCATCATGACCATCATGACCACCATGACCACCATAACCATCACGAGCATCACCATCACGAGCATAGAAATCTCAATGATATCATTAAGATTATTGAAAGCTCTGAATTAAGCCAGCGTGTTCAAAAAATGAGTATTGAGATTTTTAAAGAAGTGGCTATAGCAGAAGCAAAGATTCATAACAGTACAATTGAAGAAGTTCATTTTCATGAAGTTGGTGCCATTGATTCTATTGTTGATATTGTTGGCACGGCAATACTTGTGGAGATGTTAGATGTTGATCATGTTATATCTACACCCCTCCATGTTGGCACTGGATTTGTAAAATGCGCTCACGGTTTAATGCCAGTACCTGCACCAGCAACGCTTGAAATTTTAAAAGGATTACCCTTATATTCTAAAGGCATTAGAAGTGAATTGGTTACACCGACAGGTGCCGCAATTATAAAAGTTTTAGCGAATTCTTTCGAAGAAAGACCACCAATGACAATTGAGACGATTGGTTATGGACTTGGCACAAAAGATTTGGAAATTGCAAATGTATTGCGTGTGAGCATAGTAAAAAAAAAACAGTAGATGAAAAATTGTGGATGTTGGAAACCAATATTGATGACATGAGTGGGGAATTATATACTGATTTAATGGCTGAACTCTTTAAGGCAAAAGCTAAAGACGTTTTCTTTGAAAGTATTTACATGAAGAAAAATAGGCCAGCAACAAAAGTAAGTGTTTTAGTTGGTGTGGATCAATGTCATGAAATTGAAAAGTTGTTATTCATTCATAGTACTACCTTTGGCATAAGAAAATATTCTGTATCTAGAACAATTTTAGAGAGGACATTTAAAGCCTATGATACGCCACTGGGTAAAATTACTTTCAAATTTGGTTACTATGAAAGTGAATTGTTAAAGGTAACACCAGAATATGAATCCTTAAAAGCTCTGTCACTGAAAATTCATAAACCTGTCAGTGATTTATACGTCTATGCAATGGGATTTATTGAAAAAGAAATTTTAGGAAATAGATTATAAGCTTCCTTTAGCGGGTATACAATAAAAAAGTCTAAAAGGAGATGAGGGTATGTCGAAGCATTTTTTCTACAATTACAAAGATGAGTTACAAATTAAGTTATCAAAAATATTCCGAAAAGAGTTACAGAGTTTAGAAGTTGATAGAAACAATCAAGCTCAATTGGATGTAGCACATAATTTAATTGAACGTTATTATCATGATTTAGAAGAATCATTAAAAGATATCATGGTTGTTTCTAAAGGAAAAATTAAAGTTATAAGAGATAACAATGTAATTGTCAAATTTGTGATGTATGATAATTACGTTAAATATACACGTTTCGAGCAAGGTATTGAAGTGGAGATTGGTAATTACGATCCAAACACAAAGATTGTTGAAGCTCGAATTAACAGTAATATTATTCCTTCTGAGAAAAGATGTATTGTTAAAAAAATCGGCAAGATTCATGATGGTGCACACTTTGATGAGAACACAATAAACTATTATATGAATGAAGCTTTTAGTTCTTTAGATTTATTAAATGATTAATGGAACTTTTATAGAATTATTGCGTCTTATAAGTATAGCTGTTGTAGATCATTTCTTTTTCACTTATTCCAATAAAAGACTTTGCGAGCAATAGCTTAAAAGACCACCTTTGGTGGTCTTTCTTTTTGATTCTTTTCATAAGAAACGTCTTAGACATTTAATTTTTTCTATTCAGAAATTAAAAGGTTTAAAATTTCTCCATATTTTGTGGAAGATGATTCATGCCATCTTTTACAAATTTCCTCTGCATGTTTATCAGAAAGAGCAGTTAGTGTTATAGACATCATTGGTGCTTTATTTTCCGAAATGGATAAATGAACCTCGTATTGTTCATCGTTTATTTTTGTATAATGTGCTTGGATTTGTGTTTCAACTGGTAATGTGGCCTTATATTTCCCTACAATTTTCATTACTTTATCTTGAATATGCTGTGGTATTCTTACTTTGAAAAAGTCTAAAGCCACACGTCCATTCTCTGTGAGTAAATAATGTTGTTTTTGATCTTGAGGAATTTGCTCCAACATGGATAATTCACACAGTTCAGTTAAGAAATGTTGCATGGTAATATAATTTAATAAGTTGGCATTCAAAACCAAGTTGGTTATTTCTTCGTTTGTAACGGGGGTTTCTAATTCATGGATTAACATGAGTATGGTTAATTTATCGCGTACTTCGAATTCTGTATTGTTATTAAACATGTTTCACCACCTGTATTGTTTGTATTTATCTTCAATTGCTCTTATCCTGTCAAAGGACTTATGGTATGATTATAATAGATTTGAAAGGATTATTCTAGCCGTTTTTCTTATTATTAATGATTCTAATGGTAAGGCAATGGTGATGAAAGGTGAAACAAGTGACACAAGAGAAAATTAAAAATTTATTCACATCATTAGGTGTAACAAAATTTGGGTTTGGAAATTTAGAAGAAGTCATACCTGAAAAATATGCCGATTTGTCTACAGGCATTTCCTTTGCCATAAGATTATCTGATGCTGTAATGGATGAAATATCAGATGATGCACCAACCCATACTTATTTTCATCATTATAGAACCGTTAATGCCTTTATTGATCATGTTGCTTTAAGAGTGGTCATGCTCCTTCAATCAGAAGGGTATAAGGCAATTGCAATTCCTGCTTCACAGTCGATTAATGAACCTGGCTATGATTACTCAGGATTGTTTCAGCATAGAACAGTAGCAACACGAGCTGGTATGGGGTGGATAGGGAAAAATGCCTGCTTAATAACGCCTGAATATGGTCCTAGAGTGCGTTTGGGTTCTATCATAACAAACTTTAAAGGCATATATGATGAACCTGTTAATACTTCGAAATGTGGGGATTGTGAACTATGTGTAGTTAAATGTCCTCCAATAGCACTGAAGGGGAATCTTTGGTCGAAGGATGTTCATAGAAATGATTTGGTCGATGCAAGGATTTGTAGCCAACATATGTCTACTCATTATAAGCATATCGGTCGTGGGGTGGTTTGTGGCATTTGTGTGAAATCCTGTCCCATAGGAAAGGAGAGATTATAATGGAAAATATTTTGTTGAAAATCGGTATTTTTGTATTTTTTTTAGTGCTGATTTCTTTACAATATACTCTAAATAAAGTATTTGTTGTCCTTAAGAAAATAGAAGTCAATACAAGAGGAGGTCGAATCGATCACGATGAATTTAATCATTGATGGTGATGGATGTCCAGTGCGAGATATTGCCGTAAAGTTAGCACAAAAGTTTCAAATCCCTGCAGTAATTGTCGTCGATATTAACCATCAGATTCGTGATGATTATGCAACAGTCATCACCGTTGATAAAGGTTTTGATGCAGTCGACTTTAAAATCATCAGTTTCATGGAATCAGGTGATTTAGTTATTACTCAAGATTATGGTTTAGCCAGTTTGGTACTCAGTAAAAAAGGTAGCGCTATGGATCAAAATGGGATGTTGTATACTGAAGAAAATATAGATATGTTGCTTTTAAGAAGACATATTTCTAAGAATGTGAGACGTGCAGGCGGGAAATCCAAAGGACCATCAAAAAGGAAAAAGGAAGATGATTTGGCTTTTCAAGCAAGTTTAAATCGATTTCTAACAAAAATCAAAGAGAAAGATTAAGTAATTTATATCAAATATTTAATTAATTGAAAGAACCAAGTGATTATTCACTTGGTTCTTTTGGGAATTGAAGGAATTATGCAATATCCTTTTTTTCGTTATCATTAAGTTCATAATATACTTTTTCGTCTAATTCACCTTCAGATTTAGCAACGATTAATGTACAAACAGCATCGCCAGTAATGTTAATAGCTGTTCTACACATATCTAAAATTCTGTCGATACCGATGATAATTGCAATACCTTCTACTGGTAAACCAACTTGAACCAATACCATCGATAACATAAGTAAACCAACACCAGGAACGCCAGCAGTACCAATTGAAGCTAAGGTAGCAGTTAGTATAACTGTCACAAAGTCCATTAAACCTAAATCAATGCCATAAAGCTGTGCAATAAATACGGTTGCAACACCTTGCATGATTGCAGTTCCATCCATGTTTACAGTTGCACCTAGAGGTAAACAGAATGATGCAATTTTCGAAGACACACCTAATCTCTTTTCAGCAGTCTCTATTGTCACAGGCAATGTTGCTGATGAGCTAGCAGTTGAAAAAGCAACTGTCATCGCTGGTAAGAAGTTCTTAAAGAAACGGATTGGGTTTAATTTTGTGAATACATATAAGAAACCTTGATAAGTGACTAAAGCGTGAATTGCCAATGCACCAACAACACAAAGCATATATGCAATTAGCTTAGGCATTAAATCCCAGCCTAATGTAGCCATAGTTTTAGCGATTAATGCAAATACACCAATTGGCGCGATTAACATAATCATTTCAACCAATTTTAAGATTAAGGTATTTGCTTCTTCAAATAAATCTTTAATTTTTTGAGTTTTATCACCAAGGATTGTTAAGCCAGTACCAGTTAACAATGCAAATACAATGATTTGAAGCATGTTACCAGATGCCATAGCGTTAATAGGGTTACTTGGAACCATGTCAGTAAATACTTTTGCAAGTGGTGGTGCTTCTGCAGCTGTATATGCACCTTCTCCAGCAAGTTCAATGGAAGTACCAATACCTGGTTGGACAACTGTAGCAATTAATATTGCAATGGTAATTGCAATCGCAGTTGTAACAAGATAAAAACCAATGGTTTTACCACCGATGCGTCCAAGTTTTTTAATATCGCCAATAGATGCCGCACCAAGTGTTAATGAAACAAATACAAGTGGTACAATCATCATTTTGATAGCGTTAATAAATATACCGCCAATTAATGCAAAGATGAAGTTGATGGATACATCATCAACAAGATACATCACAGTCTTTGAATCACTGAAGTTTTTTCGTAAAGAATAAAGAATAAGACCTGTTAGTAAACCGAGAATCAAACCAATAAATATTTTGGATGATAAACCCATTTTCTTTTGTTTCATAAAAATCCCCCTTAAAAATATAATTGCCTACATCTCAATTGTAGTCGTGTGACTATTTAATCCTACAAAATACGACAAAATATCTTTGGAATTTTCTGAAAATTTTACAAACCGAGAATTTCTCTAGCTTCATCTGGTGTTGCAATAGGTCTTTTTAAAGCTTCTGCAATTTTTATGACTTGCTTTACCAATTCTACATTCGTTGTCAGTTTCTGATCCATTAGAAGTATATCTTCCAATCCTGTTCTCACATGTCCACCCATTAAGATTGACAAGGTCAGCATTTGAATTTGAGAATGACCAATACCTGAAACCGTAAATGTGGCCTGAGGCGGAAGGCTTTCAATTAAGAACATAAGATTTCTCGGTGTTCCTGGAATGGATCCAGGAACATTCATAACCAAATTGAAATGCATTGGACCTTTTAAAATGCCTTTTTTAAACAAATGCTGAGCATTCTTAATCATGGAAAGATCAAAAACTTCAATTTCTGGTTTTATATTATTTTGAAGCATTTTAAGAGCAAGTGCTTCTATAAGTTCAGGTGCATTATGATTGACACTGTTAGGAAAATTAGATGATCCAGTAGATAGACTAGCCATTTCGCAATTCAAATCTAACATTTGACCTCGATTTTCAAAGGTGTTTTCTCCACCACGTGCACCCGTTGACAATTGTTTGATAATAGGAATCTTTAGTGCATCAATTTGATCCACTAAATCCTTATAGAGATCTCTACGACTTGTCGGATGTCCTTGTTCATCTCTTACATGGAGATGAGCAACAGAAATTCCCAAATCATAACAAGCTTTTACATCCCTAGCAATTTCTTGGTTTGTTATGGGGGTGTTGGGATTAAGTGCTTTAGTGGGTACATTTCCTGTTGGTGCCAATGTAATAACGAGTTTATTCATTTTCACCTCCAAAGATGGCATTAACTTTTTTAATGGCACGAGATAGTTTTTCAAAAAGCTGGTCTATTTCATCTTCAGTAATATTTAAAGGGGGTGCAATTAAGATATGATCGCCTAGGATTCCTTTGAATGAACCCCCTCCTGGATAAACAACTAATCCTTCATCAAAGCATGCGAGAGTTACTTCTGTGCTCATTTTAACCTTGGTATCAAAGGATTTCTTCGTTTTCTTGTCTTCTACGAATTCCATACCAATCATAAGTCCCAGCCCTCTAATGTCACCAACCATTTCTAAGGTTGACAAAGTCTTTAACTTGTTCATGAGATAATGTCCTTGTAAGGCAGCATTTTCAACAATATGATCACGAACCAATATTTCCATAGCTTTTGAAGCAACACTACATGAAAGAGGATTTCCGCCATAAGTATGACCATGTTTAAATTGTCCTGACCCATCAATCATAATTCGATTAAAAACTTTATCACTGGCAACAACTGCACCGATAGGGGTATAACCTGAACTCATACCTTTTGCAATACATAAGAGATCAGGAACAACATCGAAATGTTCAATGGCAAACATTTTGCCTGTTCTTCCAAAACCAGACATGACTTCATCTACTATGAGAAGTATATTGTATTGATCACAGATTTCTCTGACCATTTTAAAATAAATGGGATCTGGATAAATTCCAGGGGCAGCAGAACCAACGATAGGTTCTGTTATAAAGCCAGCAATGTTTTCTGGCCCATGAAACAAAATTTCCTCTTCCAATGCTTCAGCTGCCTTAACACTTGTTTCATATAAAGTTTGACAGTTCCATTGATTACGATAATGATAAAATTGTGGTATTTTAGGAAAATTAATTAAAAGTGGATCATAGATACTTCTTCGATCAACAATTCCAGTTAAGCTTAGAGCTCCAAGGGTATTGCCGTGGAACGAATGTTTCTTTGAGATGATTTTCCATTTGGAGGTGTCAGGATTTTTTTCTGTGAAAAATTGTCTTGCCATTTTAATAGCTGTTTCTGTCGCTTCAGAACCGCCAGAGACAAAGTAAACATGATTTAAATCTCCTGGTGTAAGCTCTGCAATTTGACGTGCACAATTCTCAATGGGGTCACTTGTCCAACGAGATAAGTGAGTGTAGGCAATGGTTTCAATTTGTTTTTTTGCATGCTCTGCAATTTCACTGTTGCCATGACCTAAGTTGGCAACAGCAGAACCTGAACAACCATCGATGTAAGCATTACCTTCATCATCATATAAAAATATGCCTTTACCATAAGCAATTTTTGGATAATGCCAGTTTTGATTTCTGTAAAAAACATGGTTTTGTGGCGCAATTTGATTGGACATATGACCTCCTAGTTATAGGGATGTAAATAATAAAAAAATCCACTACAAAAAACTTGCTGAACAAGTGATTTATACTGGATTTTGATTTGCTTAGCATTCAAAGGTTTTTTGATGCAACAAATAAAACAGTTCTATTTTGTTTTCCATTGAATGTAACGATCATAAGCGCCTTGAACAGCAACACAAATCGCTTTCTGACTCATGCCATGATATCGGTCAGTAATACGCTTTATGAGGTGCTCAATCGGTTCGTGATGTAAATTAAATCCAACGATGACACTTTTGAGAAATCTTTTGGCCTCTTCTGTAATCAATGTACAAGAGGTATCTACAATTTCACCTGTATGATAATTAATAATGAGACCAACACCGACAACATCTAACAACTTGCCTGCAGGGATGGATTGAGATAACCGTGCATAAGAAATAAAATAAACGGTATCTACAGGATAGATTTCAAATGACATATTAACTCCTAATTTCATTTGAATTATAAAATTAAATCACAAAAAAGAAAAGCCTTTTTTTGAAATTTATAAGATAATTTACTGAAATAAGAATAGTTGCTAAATATTATTAATATAATGTAAAATATTGAAGAGGAGAAACTTATGACGATAAAAAATAAAACGTTACTGTTTATCATTGTTCTTGCAACAACTATTATGGGTCAAGTTTATATTAAACCCTTTAATACGGATTTTAGAATTTCCATTGGCATAGTCATCTTGACGGTACTGCTGCTTAGATTTCAAGAAATTCCAGTGATGTTGACATGTGGGTTAACAGGAATTTCTATTTTTATATTTCGATTTACTTTAGATTATTTGTCTCAAATTTATGCAGCGAATGAATTAATTGGGAAGCACTTTCCCTCAGCTTTATTTTATTTGTTTTTTGGTATGATTTTAGTCACTCTTAAATTTAGAGAAGTAGTTTCAAAACCTGTTCTTGCCTTGGTCATCTTGGCTATAGCCGATGTAAGTGCAAATACTATGGAATTAATTATTAGAGGTGATTTAGGGTCTATCCACCCAGAAGTTGCTTCTATTAGCATTGTTGCTACAGGGGTAATTCGAGCATTAACTTCATATGTTTTATATTTATCTGAGAAATTTTATAGCTTACTGATTATCAGTAAAGAACAACGTGCTAAATATAAGGAATTTGTCATGATGCGTGCCAACATCAAGAGTGAGATCTTTTTCATGCAGAAGTCAATGGAAGACATTGAAATTGCAATGAAAGAAAGTTTTGCTGTATATCGTGCACTCAATGAGAAACAAGATGGATTGGATCAACAAGAAGTTCAGCAAATGAAAAACAAGCTCTTGGGGATTTCTAAAGGCATACATGAAATTAAAAAGGATTATATTAGAATTATTGCAGGAATGGGTAATGTTATTCCTGACATTGGTTTTACAAAATATAAGAATGCAGAAGAAATCTTTAGTATTTTGCAAGAAGTTACGGAAAAGTATATAAGAAAAACAGGAAAGTCCATCACCTTTTCCATCGAGATTAACAGAGACTTTCCCATCTTTTATTATTCACCACTGTTAAGTGTTCTCAATAACTTAATTGTCAACGCTATTGATGCTATTGATCATATGGGATGGGTGAGGCTAAAGGTTGTTGAAAACCTAGAAACTGTTGAATTCACAGTGACAGACAATGGAAAAGGTATTAAACCAAAGCATTTAGAGGCGATTTTCAACCCTGGTTTCTCTACAAAATTTGACAAGAGAACAGGCAAAATGTCAACAGGGATTGGTTTGACCCATGTTAAGCATATTGTTGAAAAATCCTTATTGGGTAATATATCGGTACTTTCTCAACCGGATCAGTTTACTAAATTTCATGTAGTAGTGTCCAGAAGAGTATTATGTGTAGGAGGTCAGGATGAATAAGGAAAGGTTTATTATTATTGATGATGATCCTGGCATTGGAATGATGCTACAAAACATCATTGAAGATGAGGATCTGGGTCAAGTTGTTGATATTATTGATAATGGTCAGATTGCCCTTAAAATGATTCCCAAGTACAAGCCTGATATTGTTTTTATCGATTTGTTGTTACCCGATGTAGATGGAATAGAGTTGGTAAGAAGTTTGAAAAAACAATGTACAGACATTGATTTTATTATGATTAGTCAAGTGAGTGATGATGAGATGATTTCCGACGCCTATGAAAGTGGCATCGAGTTTTATATATCTAAACCCATTAACGTGATAGAAATTGTCTCCGTTACGAAACATGTGATTAAGTCTCAAAGAAATCGTCGTGTTTTAGAACAAATCGGAAACACTTTAAATCAAACAAATGTGAGTAGGGTAGAACAAAAGAATACACTACGTGAAGAGATAGAAGTTATTTTTTCAGAATTAGGTATTCTTAGTGAAAAGGGCTCAGAGGACTTGATTCAAATGATTTTGTATGCCATGAATCAAGGTAAGAATTTTCAAATTAGTGAATTGTATCAATATTTGAATGGCTATTATGAAAGTGAAAATGTTAAGAGGTCCTCTTCGATTAAAGCGATTGAACAGAGAGTGAGAAGAACCATTTATGCCGGGCTAATGCATATTGCTTACATCGGGATAGAGGACTTTGGTAACTATAAGTTTGAAAAATATGCCAGTGCATTATTTGGATTTACAGAAGTTAAGAAGGCTATGGATCACATACGCCTTAAGAAAAGCGACAAGCCAACCATTAATATCAAGCAGTTTATTCAAGGTGTCATAGCTCTTCTCCATTAAAAAAAACCACGTTTCCGTGGTTTTTGATATTCAAGTACTAGAAAATACTAGAAATGATAAGATATATATAATGGGCTGAAATACCGGCGATCAGACCACCTATGGTATGAGAGAGAATTGCTTTGTTAACAAGTTGTCTTACATTTAAAGCATCCATCATACCGACATGTGTACTTAAGTAACCACTCCAACACATACCCATTGCAGTAAATACTGCAATTTCATTAGCGCCAATTAAACCACTTGACAAGAATTTTGGAACCATTGCCATAGCAGCTCCAACTGCACCTAATGAAGTGATTGGAAAGGCAATCGCTGCAGCGTTTTGGAAACCGAATAATGGTTTTAAAATTGGAGAAATCATTTCACCTAACTTAGGAAGTAATTCAATACCTTCAAAAGCTTTTTCTTGGTAAATTGCTACACCATTTTCATAACCGCCAGCTGGACCGAAAGTTAAAATCATTACAATTGTACAAATAATTAATACCCCTGGAATAATTGATAAACCTAAGTCTACACCGTTTTTTCCACCTTCAAGCATTGCTTCCAAACCTCTTTCTAGAGCATTACCATCACGAATTTCTCTAGCCTGAGTAAAAGTGTCTTCTTTTTCCATTGCTTTTATATCTTCTTTTGTTACTTTGTAATACTTCTTAGTAAAATGTAACATGATACGCACTGAGACAATACTACCAATGATTGCACCGATATTACCAATAATAGCAGGTAAAACAAAATCTGGTCTTAGTGTACTCATAAATACTGTTAAGATTAACCCCATACCGAATGCAGTACCTAAGTTACATAATGCAGGTGTTTGGTAATTTTTAAAGTATTTACTAAATCCTTTGTCTTTTGCAAGAGAGATTATTGCAGGATTATCTGATAGATATGTCGTAATTGCACCGATCGATGCAGCACCTGGCAATCCGTAAACTGGTTTCATTATTGGTGAAATCAATTTGTTAATTAACGCGACAACCCCGAATTCAGATAATAATGCAGAAAAAGCACCTGCTAATACAGCAATAGCCATAATAAAGAACACAGTATCAAGTAATAATGCATGGGCTGTAGCCATAATTACTTTGAACATCGTCCCCATACCCATTTGGTGACCAATATAGCCGAATCCAACAATGATTAATGTTAGAAACACAAAAGTTTCAAGGGAAACAGCTTTTTTTGTTCTTAAAGTGGACATCGTTTTCCTCCATAAAATATTAAATAATTTTGCTTCAGTTTACTATAGGTCAATAGGGAAAACAAGAGGTTATAAAAAGAAAAATAAAGTCGAAACTATCGGAAAAGTCTAAATTCTTAGAAAAATGAAAAAAAAGCAATTTTATTTTAAAATTATTTTGCTTTTGTATTTTTTGATGATACAAATTACTGGAAAATGACCTAAAATTCTGTAAACTCATGCAACACAAAAGACTTTAAGTGAATTGTGAAATGTTACCATAGAAAATGTTTTTTTCACTATGGTAAGATAAACATATTGTTTAAAGATCATATTATGGGTATATGATGTTTATGAAAGGTATGGAGGTAACCATGAGAGTCGAGGATCGAAGACGAGAAATTGTTTTAACAAAAGAACAAATAGCAGATAGAGTAAAAGCTTTGGGAGTAGAAATCACAAAGGATTACGCAGATAAAAATCTTTTAGTGATTTCCCTATTAAAAGGAAGCTTTATTTTTACTGCAGATTTAGTTAGAGAAGTTCAAGTGCCTGTTCACATTGAATTTATGATTACCTCAAGCTATGGTCATGGTGAAGAATCAACTGGTGAGTTACATATCATTAAAGATGTTGATGTAGAAGATTTATCTGTTTATGATGTATTAATTGTAGATGATATTGTAGATTCTGGTATTACAATGTATGAAACAATGAAAATGTTAAAAGGTAGAGGACCTAAATCCATTAAAAGTTGTACATTATTAGATAAGCCATCAAGACGTGTTGCTGATATTACACCTGATTATTGTGGTTTTTCTATAGAAGATAAGTTTATTGTGGGTTATGGTTTGAATTACAAAGATCATTTTAGAAACATAGACCATGTATTCGCTTTTGTAGAAGACTAAAGCGTTATTGTTAATCTAGATTAAAGCATATGAAATCATCAAAGAGGAGAGAATCACATTCATCTCTTCTTTTTTCATTTTTTGAAATGAATTAATGAAAATAAAAGCAATGCATTAAACTTTAAAATCGGTTTTATGCTTTAACCCATAATTTACATACTCTTAACAACCTTTGATAGAGGGAGATAAAACACCATGTTATCATCACAGGGGTAGCAAAATTGAATGTACCAATAGATGGTGAGAAACTTGGGAGGCTGTCATGTTAAAAAAAATAAAAGGAAAGCTAAGTACAATCAGGAGAAGACTTTCAAATCAAATTTCTCAAAAGAGAAGTTTATTTGAGACGATTAAGAAGTTTAATCTTCATAGTGTTGGCACACGAATAACTTTAGGATATGTAATTGTAACTTTCATCATTTTGATATTGTCTATGACATCAATTTATAACTTCTATAAAATTTCGAAGGAAAATAAAATGCTCCAAGAGATGACACAGTCTACCTCTTTTATGCAAGATGCTAGGATTTCTCAAGAAATTTATAGCAATAGTAAATCTAAAGAAGAAATTCAAAAGGTATACTTGGCGTTAGAGGCCTCCGAAATGGCTTTAAGAAATGCAGAAGCAATGATGTCTGATCAATCCTTATTAAAGGATGCAATGGCTTATGAAGATCAACTCATGGCTTTTAGAGAGGAGTTTTCCCAATATATTGAGCTTGAGAAGAAAAAATTCGAACAAAATCAACTTCAGATGGCAACGGGCTCTAGTGTGATGTCAGATATCAGAAGCGCTTTGGATTCAAGTATGATTAAGACTATGGCTTCAGAAGAGCTGGATCAAACGAATATAAATTTTCAATTATATTTAAAAATACAAAAGGCCTTTGATGCTTTCACGGATGTAAGAATTTCCAGCACTCAATACACCTATACAGAAGCGAGTAGTTACATGGATACTTTGAAACAGGGTTTTAAAACCACTGAGATGTATCTACAAGATGTATTAGATTCTTCTAATAGTGCTTCTATAAGAGAGCGTTTGGAAATTGCTTTAAAAAGTTTGGCTTCTTATGAAAAGATATTTGATCGTTTTCAAGATTTAGTCGCTGAACAAGAAGTACAAAAGATTAATATGGAGCATGCAGCCAATCAAACGAGTGCTATTGCAAAAGGCATGACACAAAAGGTCAGTGAGATTAACAAAGGTATTATAAACCGTTCAAACCTTATTGGTTTATTAGCTCTCATGATTGGACTGATGATCAGTATTGTCATAGCAATCAACTTAACGAATAGTATAACCAGTCCATTGAAAAATGTTGTGGAGCAAATGGCAATGATCGCCAGTTACAATTTAACTGTACCTGTAGAAGATAGCGTTCTTAATAGAAGAGACGAAATGGGCGTGTTGGCAAAAGGAACTGAAACCATTAGACTTGCCATGAAAGAAATTATTCATGATATATCTTCAACTTCTTTTGGTGTTTTGAAAGCATCAGATTTATTGGCAGAAACAGGAGTTACTGCATTTGCAGCGGGACAACAAATCTCATCTGCAATCATTGAAATTTCAAATAATGCAAAGGAACAAGCGGTTGTAACTTCTGTTGGCGCAGATGAAGTCCTTAGACTCAGTAATTTGATTGATCATGATTTAGCTCAATTAAGTGCTTTAACAGAAGTCGCTGGGTATGTGGAAAAATTAAAAGATGAGGGTGTAAATATCATTGAACATTTAGTCACTGAAACAAATTTCAGTAGAGAATCCATGGACTCTGTTCAAGTGATTGTAGGAAAAACCAATGACAGTTCAAATAAAATTATGAATGCTAGCGCTAAAATTTCAGAAATTGCTGCACAAACCAACTTGTTAGCCCTTAATGCTGCCATAGAAGCTGCCAGAGCTGGGGATGCTGGAAAAGGATTTGCAGTGGTTGCAGAAGAAATAAGAAAATTGGCGGAACAGACAGCAAAATTTACAAAAGAAATAGGTTATGATTTAAATGATTTAATGGAGAAATCATCTCAAGCAGTTGAAACGATGTCGAAGGCAAAACATACAATTTATCGACAAGAGGACGATGTCATGAAGACGAGAGACAAGTATCATGGTATCACAAGTGCCATTGAACAGATGAGAGATTTCATTCAAGAACTGAATGTTTCAGGACAAGTGTTGTCCAAGCAAATGGGATCAATAAAGGATCTTATTATTTCTTTAGAAGATAAGTCTCATGAAAATGCAGCAGGTTCTGAACAAGCCTCAGCAGGTATTCAGAAACAATCTGAGGAATTTGAAACGGTATCAACTTCTAGTACGGAGTTAGCCCAATTGGCTAAAACCATGAATGAAACCATTTCGGTTTTTAAAATTAGTTGATTTATTATGACCATATAAACATCATGATTGAATGATTGTTAATTTCATAGCCGAATTAACAATATCTTAACACAGAGTTTACCTTAACTGAACAACTCTTGAAAAAGATGATGTTATACTCAGGATGTAAATGATAGTAAACGAAGGGAGTTTTACAAAATGTTTAAAAATAAAATAGTTGTTATGACATTGATTTTAGGTCTTGTATTATTTGCATTTGCAGGTTGTTCAAATGATTCATCAAACAATACAGGAAGTACATCAGCAGATAATGCCTTAGAAGGTGCAGTCATCATAGATGGTTCAGGTACCGTATATCCATTAATGGCGAATATCGCTGAAGCGTATATGACCAACGAACAAGAAGATGTTTCAGTACAAGTGGGGAGAGCCGGATCTTCTGCAGGCTTTAAAAAATTCATTCCAGGAGAAACAGATTTCTCAGATGCGTCTAGACAAATTAAAGATACTGAGATCGCAGAATTAGAAGCCAATGGTATGAAATTTGGTGAAGATGTATTGGAATTTGTTCTTGCTTATGATGGATTAACCATTGTAATTAATAAAAACAATGACTGGGCAACAGAAATGACAAAAGAAGAAATTGTGAATATGTTCTTAGCTTCAGGCAATGTATCCAAATGGTCAGATATTAGACCTGAATGGCCGTCTGAAGAAATTAAATTCTATGGTCCAAATGAAAACCATGGTACTTATGAATTCTTCTATGAGAAGATTCTTGACGAACAAGATATGGTTGCTTCAGCAAGTTTACAACAAGAGTATTCAACTTTAGTAGATTTAGTATCCAATGATGTAAATGCAATTGCTTACTTTGGTTATGGTTACTATGCAACCAACACAGATAAATTACAAGCTGTTAAAGTCGATTTTGGTAATGGTCCAGTTGAACCAACCCTTGATACAATTGGTATGGATTTAGATTATGCAGGGTTTACAAGACCAGTATTCACATACTTAAATGTAAAATATGCCTTAGAAAAACCACAAGTATTAGACTTTGCTAAATATGTAGTATCCTTTGATGGAGCAGCTCGATTAGCAGGTGACAATGGTTTTGCACCACTTCCAAATGAAATGTATGAAGCATATCAAAAGCAATTAGAAGCACTAAAGTAATTCCTTGTGAAGATCATAAAATCTGATGGTAAGACAAGCGGATGTTCTCTTCTTGTCTTATCATTTTGTTAGTAATATTTGAAAGGTGAACATATGGAAAGAATCACAAAAAAAGTGCGATTAGGTTCAAGATTAGAAAAACTTGTTCCTGGTTTATTGCTGGCAATCGCATCTATTTCAATTTTAACATCAATAGGTATTGTATTTACCTTAGTAGTTGATGCTTCTCATTTCTTTAAAGAGGTTCCTTTATCAGAAATATTCAGTAAGGAACTAGCACCATTAAGATCAAAAGACCCTTCATTTGGATTTTTGCCTTTGATAATGGGTACTTTGACCACTTCTGTTATAGCAATGCTTGTTGCTGCACCGATTGGACTGATGGCTGCAATGTATCTTAGTGAGTTTGTTAAACCGAAAATGAGAAGAATATTAAAACCTATTATTGAATTGTTAGCTGGTATTCCAACCATTGTATATGGATTTTTCGCTTATAATTTTGTAACACCATTGCTTATGAAATGGATACCAGATTTAGGTGCTAAAAATGTTTTAAGTCCAGGCATTGTTATGGGGATAATGATTATTCCAATTGTCACTTCTTTATCTGAAGATGCTATGTCTGCAGTACCAAAAGTCATTCGAGAAGGTGCTTATGGTTTGGGTTCTACTAGATTGGAAACAACGGTGAAGGTTATTTTGCCAGCTGCAATTTCAGGTGTAATCGCTTCATTTGTACTAGCAATTTCCAGAGCGATTGGTGAAACGATGATTGTAACCATTGCCAGTGGTAGTTCCAAGCAATTTACAACAAGTATCATTGAACCGATGCAAACGATGACAGCTTATATTGTTGAGTTTACAAGTGGTGATGCTGGTAGTGGCACAATAGGATACTACAGTTTATATGCAGTGGGACTATTGTTATTCGTTTTCACATTATGTATGAACCTTCTAGCTAAATATATCATTAAAAAGTATAGGAGAGAATATTAATGACTAAAACAACTGTACCGGAGTCCCATAGAACTCATAAATATATTGATCCTGAAAAGGCACATCAGCGCGTTAAAAAAAGAGTTATGATCAATAACATAGCCCATGTCCTTTTCTTCTTAACCATCGTATTTGCCATGGCGGTATTATGTGTGTTGATTTTTAATATTATCAAAGACAGTATTGGCTGGCTAGATTGGAAATTTATCACGGGCAAGTTATCAATTAAACCTGAAAAAGCAGGTATTAAAGGCGTCATAATGGGTTCAGCCCTTTTAATGGCAGTCGTTGCACCAGTCACTTTATTTGTCGGTGTGGCAACAGCAATCTATATGGAAGAATACTCAAAGAAAGGTGCTATTCATGCTTTGATCAATATCAATATTGCCAATTTAGCAGGTGTACCTTCTGTAATCTTTGGTCTCTTGGGATTAACCGTATTTGGTAGATTATTTGGTCTAGGTTCAAGTATTCTAGCAGGTGGTTTAACCTTGTCCTTACTGGTACTGCCCAATGTAGTTGTAGCCAGTCAAGAAGCGATAAAAGCCGTACCAAACAGTTTAAGAGAAGCTTCTTATGGTTTAGGTGCAACAAAGTGGACAACTGTGAGAAAAGTTGTTTTGCCTGGTGCTTTACCAGGGATTATGACAGGTTCCATTTTAGCACTATCCCGAGCAATCGGTGAAACAGCACCATTGGTTGTATTGGGTATTCCAACATTAATTATGAAAATTCCAACAGGCGTAATGGATGATTTTACAGCATTACCAATCCAAATTTATTATTGGACATTGGATACTGTTTTAACAAAGGAATATGCCAATTTGGCAGCAGCTACAATTGTCGTATTGCTAGGAACTTTATTTGTTCTGAACTCAGCAGCCATTATAATCAGGAATAAATTCCAAAGAAGATATTAATAAAAGAGGTGTAGTTTAGTGGAAACTAAAAATAGCGTAAAATTTAAAATTGAAAATATGGATTTCCATTATGGTGATTTTCAAGCTTTAAAAAATATTAATTTGGAAATTAAAGAAAATGAAATCACTGCATTAATTGGTCCTTCAGGTTGTGGTAAATCAACATTTCTGAGATCGTTAAATCGGATGAACGATTTAATTGAAAATACAAAAGTAGATGGCAGTATTACCTTAGATGGTGTAGATATATATAAGGACTATGACGTAATTGACTTGAGACTTAGAGTTGGTATGGTTTTTCAAAAACCAAACCCATTCCCCATGAGTATTTATGATAACATTGCTTATGGTCCAAGACTAAATGGTATTCGTAAGAAGTCTGTTTTGGATAAGATTGTGGAAAAAAGTTTAAGAGCTGCTGCAATTTGGGATGAGGTAAAAGATGACCTTAAGAAAAATGCTTTAGCTTTATCTGGTGGTCAGCAACAGAGAATATGTATTGCTAGAACCTTAGCTGTAGAACCTGAAGTGATCCTTATGGATGAACCTACTTCAGCCCTTGATCCCATTGCAACCTTAAAAATAGAGGATTTAATTAATGAATTAAAAAAGGATTATACCATTGTCATTGTGACACATAATATGCAACAGGCTGGTAGAATCTCAGATAAAACAGCATTCTTTTTGATGGGAGAACTCATTGAATTCAGTGAAACCGATAAATTATTTTCTAATCCAGAGAACAAGAAAACTGAAGATTATATTACAGGTCGATTTGGTTAGGAGGCATAAATGAGAGATACTTTAGATGCTAAAATTAAAGTGCTTTCTAATACATTAGTGGAAATGTGTACGAAAGTAGAAGAAAACATTGAAAAGTCTTTAAAGGCATTGGTTACTCAAAATGCAGAACTTGCTCAAGAAGTGATTGATTTCGATGGAGAAATCAATGCTTATGAAACGTCCATTGAAATGAGTTGTGTCAATTTAATCGCCACTCAAACGCCTTTGGCTGTAGATTTACGACGTGTCTTCTCAATCATAAAGATTGTAACAGATCTTGAGAGAATAGGTGATCATTGTGTCAACATTTCCAAGGTTGTCTTAACACTGGGAGCATGCGACTTAAATGGCGCACTTGAAGAAATTTCTTCTATGGGAGATATGGTAAAACGTATGGTAAAACATAGCATTAAGTCTTTCGTTGAAGAATCTGTTGATCTTGCAGAATTGACGGCAAAGGAAGATGATATTGTAGACCAATCCTATGAAGCATTATATAGAAATTTATTAAAACAAATAAAGAAAGACATTTCAAATGAAAATCAGATCATTGGTCTGTTATTGGTAGGAAGATATTTGGAGAGAATGGCGGATCATTCAACCAATATTTGTGAGCGACTTATTTATTTGGAAACAGGTAAAAATGTAAAATACTAATTTCTGATTAGATTACTATATTTACAAGAGATGGACACCCTATGGTGTCTTTTTCTTTTGTTGAAAATCCTAAATTTGCTTTTAATTTGAGTTTCGAAATCAAGATTAATTACTTTTAAGTATGCTTTGAAGAAATACAAAAAACGAAGCTTCTGTCAACGTTGAATTGAAAAGAAAATGTTAAATGCATCGTGACTTAGTTTTAACATGAGGATAACATTCTTTTTACACGTAGAAAACAACTCCCGGAGTTTATGATGATATACTCATTATGAAATCAAAACAAACGAAGGGAGTTATTCAAAATGTTTAAAAACAAATTAATTGTAATTACACTAATTTTAGGACTAGTATTATTCTCGTTTGCAGGATGTGCAAACAACAATGAAAACAACAATGGCAGTAACCCAGTTAACAACAATAGTGAGGTAGCTTCAAATGCTTCAACTGGTAGTGGTTCAGAAAATACAAAAGCTGAAGAAGTAGAACTAGACGGTGCTGTTATTATTGACGGTTCAGGTACAGTATATCCTTTAATGGCAAATATCGCTGAAGACTATATGACCAATGAACAAGAAAATGTTTCAGTTCAGGTAGGTAGAGCAGGTTCATCTGCTGGATTTAAAAAATTCATTCCAGGTGAAACAGATTTCTCTGATGCTTCAAGAAAAATTAAAGATACTGAAATTGCAGAGCTTGAGGCAAATGGTATGACATTTGGTGAAGATGTAATGGAATTTGTTCTTGCATATGATGGTTTAACCATTGTTATTAACAAAAACAATGACTGGGCAACAGAAATGACAAGAGAAGAAATTGTGAATATGTTCTTAGCTTCAGGCAATGTTTCTAAATGGTCAGATATTAGACCTGAATGGCCAGCAGAAGAAATTAAATTCTATGGTCCAAATGAAAACCATGGTACTTATGAGTTCTTCTATGAAAAGATTCTTGATGAACAAGATATGGTAGCTTCAGCAAACTTACAACAAGAGTATTCAACTTTAGTGGACCTAGTATCCAATGATGTAAATGCAATTGCTTACTTTGGTTATGGCTACTATGCAACAAATACTGACAAATTACAGGCAGTTGAAGTTGACTTTGGTAATGGTCCAGTAGCGCCAACACTTGATACAATTGGTATGGATTTAGATTATGCAGGCTTTACTAGACCAGTATTTACTTACTTAAATGTAAAGTATGCCTTAGAAAAGCCACAAGTATTAGACTTTGCTAAATATGTAGTATCCTTTGATGGTGCAGCAAGACTAGCAGGTGACAATGGATTTGCACCACTACCAAATGAAATGTATGAAGCCTATCAACAACAATTGGAAAATTTAAAATAGGTTAAATGATTAAAACGCATCTCCATTTGAAGATGCGTTTCTTTTAGTTTTGTAAGATCAGTACTATAGATTAGCCACGCAAATCATCAAGCAATTCTGTCTTTTGATCAGTTTTTTCGTCTCTCATCTTTAAGATTCTAGCAGGAGCTCCACCAACGACTGCACCTGGAGGTACATCTTCAGTAACTATGGAACCCGCAGCGACAACTGCCTTTTCTCCAACACGAACACCTTCCAAAACAACTGCATTTGCCCCTATAAGGACATGATCTTCAATGATGACAGGTGTTGCACTAGGTGGTTCCAATACGCCGGCTAAAACAGCTCCTGCACCAACATGAACGTTCTTACCAACCGTAGCTCTAGCACCAAGAACTGCATTCATGTCAATCATGGTATTGTCTCCAATTTCAGATCCGATATTTATAACAGCGCCCATCATAATGACGACATTGTTCCCAAGTGAAACACGGTCTCTAATAAATGCGCCGGGTTCAATTCTACAATTCTGATGTTTCAAATCTAGGAGAGGAATCGCAGAATTTCTTCTATCGTTTTCAAGGACAAAATCTGATATCACTTCCTTTTGTTTTTCAATGAATTCAAGAATATCATCACTTTCACCGAATAAAGTCCAGCTGTCTTCTCGACCAAAAAATCGAATGTTTTCATGATCAGGCATGATGAAACCCTGAACATAAGCTTTAACAGGTGTTGATTTTTTGACTTCTTTTATATACTTTGCAATCTCATAGGGATTGGTAAAATCATAAGACATTTAAATACTCCTTTACTAAATCTGACATGTTATAAAATCCTGGATTTTTACGCATTAAGAATTTTCCTGCTGCAATGGCTCCCTGAGCAAAAACTTTTTTGGAGGCTGCTTGATGTTTGATTTCCAGAACTTCATCTTCGCCTGCGAAAATCAGATGATGCTCACCAACGATAGTACCTCCGCGAACAGCATGAACACCAATTTCTCTTTGTCTTTTACCGGTATCACCAGAACGACCATAGACAATAGGCATGTCTTTTCCAAGGTTCACAGCATCAACAATCATCTTTGCCGTACCGCTAGGTGCATCTATTTTTTGATTGTGATGCTTCTCGATGATTTCAATATCAAAGTCCTTCAAAATAGCAGCTGCATGTGAAGCAAGGGTCAGCATTACATTAATGCCTAGAGACATGTTGCCAGATTGAAAAATAGGAAGATGCTCTGAAGCAATTTCTATTTTTTCTTGGGTTTCTTGTGAAAGGTTTGTTGTACAAATCACCACAGGTTTATTTCTTTCTAAAGCGAATTCAATTAAGTTGTCTATTAAGGAATAGTGACTAAAATCAATGATAACATCAAAATCAGGAATGTTATTATAATTCTTTAAGACAGTTTCTGATTGACTTAATACATCGAAGGGAATGACATACATTTCTTCAGGATCAATCATTTCTTTGACCCATTGACCCATTGTTCCTAGATAGCCATGAATCAAGACTTTAATCATTTAAGCCTCCTATCCAATAGGTGTTTAAAACATCTTCTAGAGCTTCTGTTTGAGTCATCTTCCATAAAGGCAATCTTAATGGACCTACATTAAATCCTTTGAGGTTCATGGCTGTTTTAATCGGAATTGGATTTACATCTGAAAAGAGTGCTTTGTTCAATCGATTCATCTCAAGTTGCAATTGCAAAGCTTCCTTTGTTTGATTGTTGTGATAGAGCTTCACCAATTGGTGAGTTTCTTCTGGTAATATGTTGGCTATAACAGAAATTACTCCTGCACCTCCAAGAGAGAGAATAGGTACTGTGATTTCATCATTGCCAGCATATAAATCAAAATTTTCAGGTGTAGTTCTGACAATTTCAGCTGCAAAAGCAACATCGCCACTGGCTTCTTTAATCCCAACAATATTTTCAATTTGAGAAAGTCGCTGAATGGTTTCAAGTGAAAAACTCATGCCAGTCCTACCGGGCACATTGTATAAAATGATCGGTATGTTAACATGATCTGCATAAGCTTTAAAATGTTGATAAAGACCTTCTTGAGAGGCTTTATTATAATACGGCGTGACACATAAAAGAGCATCAGCACCGACAGATTCAGCATACTGAGACAACAACACCCCATGATGGGTGTCGTTGCTTCCAGTGCCTGCAATTAATGGTACACGTCCGTTAATGACTTCAACAGCAAATTTAATTAAAGCCCGATGTTCCACATCATCAAGTGTTGATGCTTCACCTGTTGTACCACAAATAATAATACTATCAGTTTGATGCTCTATATGATACTCAATTAATGCTCTTACTTTTTCATAATTAATGCTAAAATCTTCATTAAATGGTGTGACTAATGCAACACCAGATCCTCTAAATACTGACATATTTACTCCTTATTAACGAAGACCTCAGCGATTTGTACAGCGTTGGTTGCAGCACCTTTTCGAATGTTGTCTGCTACTACCCAAATATTTAAGCCGTTGTCTACACTGAAGTCTCTTCTTATTCTTCCAATGTAAACATCATCTGTTCCTTTGGCAGTGATTGCCATAGGATATATGTTTTCCTTAACCTGATCTTGTAAAACAATTGATGGATCATTCTCATAAAGTTTGAAAACATCTTCAATTTCAAAAGGTGCATTTAATTCAACGTTAATGGATTCACTGTGACTGTCAAATACAGGAACACGTACAGCTGTTGCTGTTACTTTTAAGTCTGGCAGATTCAAGATTTTTTTTGTTTCAAGAATCATTTTCATTTCTTCTTTAGTGTAACCATTATCCATGAAAACATCGATATGTGGTAAACAGTTGTTGGCAATAGGATGAGCATATAATGCTGGATTCATATCACCTTTTAAACCGTTTTCTAAATCTTTTACACCTTTTACACCAGAGCCAGAAACAGCCTGATAAGTTGATAAAATAACACGCTTCAAGCCATATGCTTCTTTTAAGGGTTTAAGAGCAACCATAGCTTGAATGGTAGAACAGTTAGGATTTGCGATGATGTTTTGATGCGTCCAAATGGCTTCTGGATTTACTTCAGGTACCACCAAGGGTACTTTTTCATCCATTCTAAAAGCTGATGAGTTATCTATAACGATTACACCTTTAGAAGCTGCAATCGGTGCGTATATTTCGCTTGTAGCACCACCTGCTGAAAACAGGGCGATGTCAATATCTCGGTCAAATGATGAAGCCGTTAATTCTTCAACCTCAATATCAACGCCCTTGCATTTGACCTTTGCTCCAGCGGAACGTTTGGATGCAAAACAGTAGATTTTTTCATAAGGAAAATCTCTTTCTTCTAATACTTTTAAAAATGTACGTCCTACCATACCAGTAGCGCCGACGATTGCGATATTAACCTTTTTCATAACAACCTCCAAGATATTAAAAAACTATTATTACAAATTATTCTTTTCTTCCCTATGCTATAATAGATATAGAATATGCATAAAATGAATAAATATGTATTTGTATTCATAATAAATTATATATATACTAACATCAGATATCAAAAGAGTCAACACTAAAAATACTAAAAGGAGAATGTTTGAAATGGTGTTAAATAAAGAAGTTGAGCAAATGTATAGTGAAGCTGTTGACATAAGAAGAGCTTTACATCAAATACCAGAGCCTGGTTTTTTAGAGATTAAAACCAGTGATTATATATGCAGATATTTAGAAGATCTTAATATATCATATAAAAAATATGCAAAAACAGGTATAGTTGCAGAAATTAATATGAATAAGAAAGAAACCATTGCATTTCGAGCAGATATGGATGCTTTAAGTATGACAGAACAAAATGATGTTGGTTTTAAATCTCTTCATGAAGGGTATATGCATGGTTGTGGTCATGATGGACATATGACCATGTTATTATTGTTTGCAAAGTACGTAAAAGCAAATGAAGGTGATTTGAAAAAGAATGTTGTTTTTATTTTTCAACCTGCTGAAGAAGGTCCTGGTGGTGCAGCAGTCATGATTCAAGAAGGCTTGTTCAGGGATTATAAAATTGATGAAATTTTTGGTATCCATTTACATCCGGAATTTGATGAAAGTGTTATCGCAATCAGTGAAGGTCCTGTTATGGCAATGACTGGCGAATTTGATATTACTGTGAAAGGAAAAACCACTCATGGTGCAATGCCTCATACAGGAACAGATGCCATTATCATTGCATCAGTCATGATACAACAGTTCCAAAGTATTATTAGTCGTAATGTAAATCCTACAGAGGCTGCAGTATTAACTGTTGGCACAATACATGGTGGTGAAAGAAGAAACATTATCGCTGGATCTGCAACTTTAGAAGGGACTATCAGAGCTTTTAATGAAAATGAATTTTATAAGATCTTAGATCGTATGAGACAAATAATGAAAGGTTTAGAGATTGCTTATGATTGCGAAATTGAAGCGGACTTGAGAGTAGATTATCCACCTGTGGTTAACCATAGATCGAGTGTTGAAAATTTCAAGATTTCTAATCAAGACATGAACCTTGTAGAATTTCCACCACAAATGATAGCTGAGGATTTTTCATATTATCTAAAAGAAGTAAAAGGTGCATTTGTTTTCTTAGGCGTAAAAAATATAGAAAAGCAGTATGTTTTCCCATTACACAATTCAAAATTTAACTTTGATGAAAAAGCATTATTATATGGTGTGCAAAGTTATATCAACATGGTTTATAAGTGCAAGGAGTAAAAATGTTATCACAAGAAACTAGTAAAAAAGATTTTTTTGTTGCAAATTTAATGTATATGCTTTTAGCCATTGTTTTCATTGGGGCAAGTCTCGTGATGGAAATTATGGATGTGCCTTTTAAAATGAGCATTTTAATCATACAATATGGTATTGTACTCTTGCCAATCTTAATTCTTACAAAATACAGAGGTTACTCCATTCGGAATACTTTCCGATTTAAGAAAATTAGTATTAAAACAGGAATAAAATCTTTATTATTAACAATATTTGCTTTACCAATTGCTTGGACTTTAAATATTATTGTTAATATTATTTTGGCTCATCTTGGGTTGTTGTTGGATCAGTCAATGCCTTTGGGATCGGGATTCGGGA
Source organism: Clostridia bacterium (assembly GCA_016937975.1). Lineage (GTDB taxonomy): Bacteria > Bacillota > Clostridia > Peptostreptococcales > Acidaminobacteraceae > JABXKX01. Next base: position 852 of record JAFGVN010000087.1, on the reverse strand, counting down.
ATTATTTTTTTATATTATTACTTATCTCTATTTCACCTGGTATCTGCGAGGAAGTTTTTTTCAGAGGTTTGATGTTCAACGCTTACGATGGTGTAATGAGCCAAAGAAAAACAATCATTTTAACAGGTATATTGTTTGGTGTTTTTCATTTTAATTTACAGAATTTGCTCTTGCCAACATTCTTAGGTATGGTGTTTGCATGGTTGGTTTATCATACCGGTTCGATTTTTTCAAGTATGATTGGACATATGACCTTTAATGCCATAGGCGCAACAGTGTCCTATATTTCTATGAATAGTCAGCAGACACAGGTAACAGTGGATAATGCTTCTCAGGTCATTGTCGAGCAGGGCCACTACGCTTTAATATTCTTTGGCATTTTATCATTAATTGCAGCACCTTTTATGATCATCATTGGAAAATCTATCAAAAGAGACCATTTAAGCATAGATGTAGAGGATGAAATAATCATCAGTGGTATTACTCATAAGGTATTGGATGTTCAAGGTGAAATGCTGGTGGTTTTAGTAGAAGACGAAGAAAAAAATATTCGTCGAGAAACTTTAAAAAATCTTGCTTATGAACATATAAAATCAAGAACCGAAAAAGAAGTTCTTCATACATCGAAAATGAATAAAGTTTTTGTGGGCGTTGTGTTTCTAATATACCTTACACTCATGACTTTAGCATACTTTTAGCCAGGGAAACCTGGTTTTTCTGTTTAACCTAGAATTAACGTGAAAACAAAGAACTTTACAAAAGAAATTGATGAATAGTGCTCGCACACTCGTTACTTTAGTTGTGAGTTAGAGCATAAAATTTAGGCAGTATTAGGTAATTTAATCTGTAAAT
>JAFGVN010000013.1 GCA_016937975.1 Clostridia bacterium | reverse complement strand
GAAAAAGACTAAAAAATCTCGTCTAAACCCATCCAAGGTTCATTTTTTTTGTGCTCGTATTTTTCATTCTTTTCTAATTTATTATAGCAAAAATTCATGACTTTAACCAAACCTCTCTTGGGGAAAAATGAGATTTCTTTTTTCTGTTACTTCAACTAAGGTACTTTCAATTTTATTAAAATTGCCCTGAATCAAATGTTCTTTCATTTGACTGAGTTCTAATTCAAAATCCTCTATGGCACGAATTAAATATTCGCGATTGTCAAAAAACAAATTAGACCATAAGGGAACATTTAAATCTGTTACACGAGTAATATCCTTGTAGCTACCTGCAATGCAATATGGCGTTTGCTCATATTTATTACATAGCACCAGCAAAGATGAAATAAGATGAGGCATATGACTTGTATAAGCAATAATGGCATCATGCACCTCAGGATCAATTTCTTCTATGTGACGGCATCCTAAATCGATAATAATTGTTTTCAAAGTATCAATTGCTTCTTTTGGTGCGTTCATATTTACTAACAAGTAATTAGCTCCTAAGAATATACTTTCTGAAGACCTTGAGAAACCTTGTCCTTCTCGACCCGCCATCGGATGACCACCGACAAAATGTAAATCTTCTCGTAAAAAGCCATGTATTTGAAGCATTAACTCTGATTTTATGCCTGCTACATCAGTAATGATACATTTTGGCTTCAAATTGGTTTGAATTTTTTTTAAAAATGAAATACAGGCTTTAGGAGGCAAGCATAAAAATAAAATGTCTGTTGATTCTAGAATACGATTATCAAAAGTGCTATTGAGAATCAACCCTTCTTCATAAACCTGTTTCATGACTTCAGCATTAATATCATAACCATAAAGATCATGGGACTTATTCTTTAAACCTTTGATGAGTGAACCACCAATCAATCCTAACCCTATAACTGTTATATGCATCACTACCTCCAAAAAAAATATAAAAAAAATGACCCAAAGGGTCATGGAATTATCCTTTAGCAATCAGACTACATGAAATTAACTGGCGCAATAGCCCCAGTAATAATAGCCTTTGATTGTTGTTTGAATCATCTGAGCAAATCTCATAAATACCTCATTCCATTTGCATTATTATTTCATGAAACACTTTAGATGTCAAGAAACACTTTTCTAATCTAAACGGTATAGTTTTCCTACTCGATCTCTATACGCCAAATCCAGGCTAATATCTTCTCCAACTATTAAATCATTTTCTGATAAAATACTTTTTACAGTTTCATAAGCCAAATCTGGTGTATTGTTATCCTTACTAAGATGCCCCAAGATTACATATCCTAATTTATCACTATACATCAAAGATCTTACAATGGTTTCTGCTGCCAATACATTTGAGATATGACCTTTATCCGATAGAATTCTTCTTTTTAAAACATATGGATATGGACCTGCATTGAGCATGTCAACATCATGATTGGATTCTATCATCAGAAGATTACTATGCATAATCTTTGTTAGAATATCTAACGGTACATGTCCTAAATCAGTCACAATGCTAATTTTGATATCCTTATATGAAAAAGAATATGCCACCGCATCTGCTGCATCATGTGAAATTGGAAAAGGATGTACAATCATATCACCTATAAAAATATCTTTTTCTTTTTCGATAAATACCACTTTCTCAGGATCATATTTCCCTAGCTTACTTTCAATACAACGAAAAGTCTTCTCAGTAATGTAGAGGGTTAAGTTAAATTTACGCATCAAAATGCCCGCACTTTTTACATGATCACTATGTTCGTGGGTAATAAAAAGTCCTTTTAATTTTGAAACGTCAGCATTAATGTGCTCTAAACCACTAGAGATATATTTACCACTTAAACCTGCATCCAGTAATACACCTGTTTCTTCAGTTGCGATATATTGACAATTACCACTACTTCCACTCGCCAAGGAGCAAAAATACATCGACATAATAACCTCTTATTCTTTTAAAGCATTGACAATATACTGTTCACCATCAGAAGTTTCAATTTGCCAATAAATATAAGCTTCTCCCTCAACAACTAAATCTGTCAGTCCCATCAGTTCGATTTGAGCCAATTGATAAACTAGTGATAAATCATTAATATCTATTTTTCGTTTGCGATTTGGAAAGCGATCATAAATTTGACCAGTTAATTGAAACAATGCACTTTCTGGCGTTATAAACTCTGGTACTTCTGTATTTGTACCAATAACATCATACCACACTCTATTAAATTCTAACAAATTTGTATTGTTGAATTTTATCGTCATAGATGCATCTCTTAAAACAAAATCACCTATTACTTGCTCAAACTCTATAATTGTTTTCTTACCTGTTTCTCCAATAGATTTAACTTGATAATCCTTGGTAGAAAAGCCCAAATCCATTATTAGGTTTTCAGCCATTTCAATAAACTTCTCATCTGATAGTTCTATGGGCTTATATTGAACCGTTGATGTTTCGAATTTCAATGCTTTGTTTTGTATGATTTCAGTTTTAACAACATCGGTTTGACCGTAATCGCTATATTTTCTGAATACCTCATCACTATTATCAAAATCATAGGTTTGTAATTTTAAATTCACATTAGGAATATCCATATTGATGTTAAACAAGGATTCTGTATAGCCAATTTGATTCTCATCTAGTAGGGATAATACTAAGTCTCGTTGAATAGATTCCACTTCCTCGATGGTCTTTCCCTTGTATAGCTGCAATGCAAGTAAAACATTGATAAAAATCATAGCCAATATTAAAATTGTCTTTACTCTTTTCCAATCCATATGCCACCTACTGATTAGTTTCTAAAATTAAGCCTGATGTTAAATCAATGAAGTAATGTGTCTTTAAAATGACAATATGCCAAACAGGTATTAACATATCATCCTTTACATAATAGACCAAATCCAACTGTGTCATCTCTTGTAAAGTCATTTGAAAGAAATCAGATGCTTCAACAAGGGTATCTGGTTGATCTATTTTATATTGATTTTCAAATTTGATGCGATTATATTCCATGATATTAATAAAACTTTTACCATAAGGAACATCCGTAATATATTGCGAAGGTATAATCCTTGCATCTTTTCTTACACGAGTCAAATCCTCATTAACAAAACGAACTTCCACAACGCCTCCACTTCTCATACTTGGATTGTAAAAGGGAATACCATTATGTGTCGTGTTAAAACTATAGATTGTTTCAATGGTATTTGTATTTTCTATTTGCTCGTAATTACTTAAGTAAAGTGAACCTAAAGGTACACCCATTTTATTGACTTGTTCAATGCTTTTAGCTAATCCTTCGTGAAAATCAACTGCTTTTTTTGCAGTACCTGGTTTGGCTTTAGAAGTGTAAACCAAACTGCCGTCCTGGTTCACTTCAAATGAAACATCACCATAACCATACATAAAAAGAGTCGATAAATCACTGAAAACAGATTTCTTCACAAAAGATAAGTTATCACCAAAAATATTTCTAGCATAGTTTTCAAGTTGGGCATCTGTATGCTGACCAAAGTTTATTTCTTTAATGATGTCATAAGTTGCATAACTTATATTATTTGACATAGGAATTAACAAGTTGTTCGGAGTCGTAATATTATACTTCTTTAAACCTGCTTTTAAGAAATTATATCGCTCTTCAACGGTTTTATAACTGCTTTCCAAGGTCTTATTGAGATTGACATATTGGTACATTTCATCTATCCACGATGAAGTTTGGATGATTTCCAATTCCTCTTGGGATAAATTTTCTACATCAATTCCATTATAAAACAATCTATAATATTCATCATGTTCATGATCATATAGATATAAGTTCTCTTTTTTGTTTAACAAAAAAATAATCTCACTTACATGCACATCAGCAATTTCACCAATCATTTTTGTATTAAAATCATACAATGTAAGTAAATCACCTAAATCCACTGAAAATGGGTAAACAACCTTTAGAGATTTTCTTTGGCTCTGTTCCTCCCAAATCTCTTTGGAACTTCTAGAGATTGTAAACTCAGTCGGTGTTGAGAAGAATGAAATAAAAGCCTTATCATATCCATTTTTTAAATTGTAATTCTCATAATCATCATCATACAGCTTAATAAATAAATCCCCAAAACTAAAAATATAATTTTGGGGTCTAATGTACGGTATTAAATCGGCTGTCTGATAAACAAACTCCTCTTTATCAACGACCTTCGCTTGATCGATAAATAAAGATTTTGTCATGATGATTGCTGAAAAAGTCAAGGCTATTAACATTAAGCTCTTGATAAACTCTTTCATAATCAGCCTCCACTATTCAAAAACTTCTTCTCCTAAAATATTATCAAAGAAATTTGTATTACCTAAAATTTCATCAGTTAGTACATCTTCTGTTACAACATCAAACTCCAATGATTCTACAACAATACCTTCAGAGTTTTTAACTTTCATAACATAGTGTCCTGGTGTAATATCTTCAACAGTATACTCAAAATATGGGAACGCTGGATCTACTGACATTACTAGATTATCAATAATCTTCTGCTCAAACAACTTGAAATAAGAATCTTTCCAATATTGATAATTTCTAATCACTTTATTATAGTTTTCTAATGCTGAATTGTATTTTTCAACTAACTTTTGTTCAGATAAAGTTAAATAAGTTTCATCCTTAGGATTGATTGAACCTAAAGATAATTTTGCTAAATTTAAATCATCTTTAGCCATTTCCTTATCATAAAGTGCCAATTGATACATATTCATGATATCCGATTTTGAATAAACCGTTTGACGAGATAAAATATCGAATATGGTAAACTTTTCTTCTAAAATTTCATCATCTGGCATTAGAGCTTTTTCATTTTCAAAAGTAAACACAGGTTTCTTAACCAACTCTAATAGCATATCTTGTTCCGATTCTACATAAATAGAAATAAACATAGATTCATTCACAATAGTTTTCCCTGAAGTGCCTACCTCAGGATTAATGATATATACATATTCTTCCGATTCTGCAACATCGGCAAACATGACCATAGTCACTGAAATAACTAACGCCATTAAGACGATGGCGATCATGCTTTTCTTCCACATAGCCGTTCCTCCCGCAATTCTAGTAATATCATTATACACAATTATTATTACAACGGTGTTACAGCGTATTTAAATACCTGTTACATCCATCGGCATAGTTATTGTAACTGTCGTGCCTTTACCAAAATCACTGGTTAATTCAATAATGCCTTCATGTCCATGAACAATTTCCTTTGCAATTGATAAACCAAGACCTGTACCACCCATATTTCTTGTTCTGGCTTTGTCTACTCTATAAAAGCGGTCAAAAATATGCGCCAAGTCTTCTGTTGGAATGCCAATACCATTATCCTTCACTCTGATTATTGCTCGATTTTCTCGTTCAAGTATATGAACATCTACAGCTCCATTTTCTTGTGTATATTTAATTGCGTTGGATAAAATATTAATCACAACCTGTTCCATTCTGTGGAAATCGAATAGACCAATTAAAGTTTCTTGAGCAGTAATGAGTTTAATACTAATATTTTTTTTCTTGGATTCCATAGACAATTTTTCAATGGAATTTCTCAACAAGTCTACATAATCATTATACTCTTTATAGAATGTAATTTTATGTGAATCAAAGTTACTCAGCTGCAATAAATCTCTTACTAGTCTTGTCATTCGTTCTGCTTCTGAATCGATTACCTTCAAGAAAGATTTTTGTGTTTCCACATCATCTACATATCCATCCATAAGGGTTTCTGTATAACTTTTGATACTTGTTAATGGTGTTTTCAACTCATGGGAAACATTCGCAACAAAATCACGACGCATCGCGTCTAATTTTTCTGAGTCTGTAACATCCTGAAGCACATAAACAATTCCTGTTTTTTCGTTCTGATCATTCATATATGGCGCATAAGAGAATTTTACAATTTCATCTTCGATGGCAATTATTGAATTCCCAGTCCATTCCTCAACATTTTCAGTAATATAATTGTATTGGAGTTCGTCAGAGATAGTTTCAATGAGCTTATCAAAATCAGATTCAAAGTAACCCTCTGTTCCAAAATGGAGCAATTCTATTGCTTTTGGATTCATTAGGATAATTCTATGATGATTATCTACGGCAATAACACCGTCTGCCATGTGATTTACAATTGCTTCAACCTTAGTTTTTTCTAAAGAAATCTCGGTCAAACTTTTCTTTAACTTCCTTGTTAAAAAGTTAAAGGTTTCGGACAACTCCCCAATTTCATCATTTGATTTAACTTCAACTTGATGTTCAAAATTTCCCTTTGACATTAAAACAGCCTTTTGAGTTAGATCCTTAATTGGCTCTGAAATTGATCTTGAAATAATATAACCTAATAAAATAGTAGCAATTGTTGAAATAGCTATTACTCGAATAATAATGCCTTGAATTTCTTGTACGGTTTCATCCACAGAAGTTAAATCTCTTCTCAATAAAAGTACACCTGTAGATTCACCAAAGTAAGTAATAGGATAAACTTGAACCATTGAACGATGCTCTCCATCTGCTCGCTTAATTTCCTCCTGCTTACTTTGATCTTGAATTGCTTTTAGAATCATGTTGGTAAAAGTACCTTCTTGAATGAAACTTGAATCACTGGCACTGGTTGTCGCAACAACAGAAAAATGTGAATCATCGATGACCCACAGTTCTTCATTGATACCAATATTATTACCGAATTTCACAATAATATCCTTAACTGTCGATTCCTCTGCAATTAAGTCGCTAATTTCCTTTAACTCACTATTGTAAACATGTTGTATACCTTCAAGTTCTTTACTAGCTTCGGAAATATGCAAATTATCAATTTCACGAATGATAAAGATACCTGCAATTAACATGGCTATCAAAACCAAAATAAAATAGATGGTTACAAATTTCCAACGTATACTTCGAAACATTAAATCCTCCTGAAGTAATAGCCAACACCTCTTTTGGTCATGATAAACTTAGGACTGCTGGAATCATCTTCAATTTTTTCTCTTAATCTTCTAATGGTAACATCTACCGTACGAATATCACCAAAATATTCATAACCCCAAACATCCTTTAGAAGTTGCTCGCGTGTAAAAATCTGATTTTCTTGTGTTGCCAAGAATTTTAGAAGCTCATATTCTCTTAAGGTAAGTTCAATAACCTCATCACCTTTTTTTACTTCGTATCGCTCAAGATCAATCATTAAATTGCCAGATTGAATTTGAACAGATTTTGTTGAAACAACTTCAGTATTATCAATATCTACGCGACGCAAATTCGCTTTCACACGTGCTAATAACTCACGCATACCGAAAGGTTTTGTAATATAATCATCTGCGCCTAATTCAAGACCTAAGACCTTATCAACCTCTTCTTCTTTCGCGGTTAACATGATGATTGGCGTATTAAAGGATTCTCTAATTTTTCTACAGACTTGAAAGCCATCAATTTTTGGAAGCATCACGTCTAAAAGAATTAAATCAGGCTGTTCAATATATACTTTTTTCAACGCTTCATCGCCATCTTCTGCTACATCAACATCATAGCCGTCTTTTAATAAATTAAACTTTATAATATCAGAAATAGATTTTTCATCATCTACAATTAGAATTTTTCTTCTCATGAAAACCTCCCCTTTTTGTCAGTGTATGAAGTAACTTTAAAAATGTAAAGCACTTGCCACTATTTGTCATTAAAATGTATTTTAAAAAAGACACAATATAAATTGTGTCTAGTAATTTACGTATTTTATAGGATTTACTGCTACACCATTGATGCGGACTTCAAAATGTAAATGTGGTCCAGTCGATCGTCCTGTATTACCACTTAAGGCAATTAATTGACCTTTGAAGACTTTATCACCCTTTTGAACTTTTAAAACATCATTATGCGCGTAATAACTTACTTTATTTTCACCATGATCAATCATGATTAATTTTCCATAAGTTCCTTTGTAACCTGCAAAGATTACGGTACCACCATCTGCTGCATAGACATCGGTATGCATTGGAACCCCAATATCAATACCATAATGATAACCCAATGAACGACTACCAAAATAAGATGTTATATAACCCCTTGATGTTGGATTTTGAAAACTACCAGTACCTTGTCTTGGTGGTGCTGGTTTTGTTCCTGCCCACATAATCTGGTTTACTGGATCTTTTAACACTTCAGTGGACAAGGTCTTTTCACCAATCACTCGTCCGTTTATACTGTATTGCTCAATAACATTTAAAGCTTCACCATTTTCACCAGCACGTTTTACACGGAACTCATTAACATAATATTGGTCCGTTTCCACATTTGCGTCTCTTCCATATGGAATAGGGTCATTTCTTTCAAATGTACATATACTAACGACATTGATTAAAGGTTTAGGAACAACCAAACTGATTTGTTGACCAATTTGAAGTCTCTTAGCTTCCACATCTGGGTTTGCACTTTCTAAATCATCAGCAGTTAAGCCATACTTTGGAGCAATTACCCAATAGTTTTCACCTTTTTCCACCGTATGGAATCTTGATTCATTTGTACCTTTAACAATATAATCCAAAGCTTCATCTTTTGTCATAAAACCATTGAAAGACAAAACATCAATTTTACTTTCTTTTACTTCAATATTTTCTTGAAAAATAATTTTTTCACCAACAGCATCGGCTTGCTTATATTTCTCCTCTAAATGTTTAAGGACCATATATGCTTCACCTTCAGTTTGGAAATATGCTATAGGATTATCATCCACAAAGATTGCATATGCATCTATACCAAGTATCATCGAGTCTGTCACACTTTTATAGGCTTCTTGGGTTTCAAACCCATCTACAGAAGGATTAACCGTTAGTGATGCAGCAGAAATTCTTTCAACTGGATCTGCAATTGCTTGTATTTTTTCAACATTTTGTCCAGAAGTTATCTCTTCAGGATTTAAATCCTTTAAGGTAACAACAACCTCCTCAGAGGGTTTGTCCATTTGTATATCATCAAGTTGCGGTTCAACATCGGATAGGGACTCATTCAGACTTACATCTATTATTTTATCCGCTAATCTTTGTTCTTTATCAGCATCTGATTCATAAACTATGGTAAAATAACCTATGGTCACAACCAATGCCATTGCTGAAAAAAACATATATGCATTTCTATTCTTTTTTATATGCTTTAAAATCTTATCAATTGTAAGATCAATTTCAAATTTTTCAGTTTTTTCTTTAAATGCCAATTTCAATTTTTCAATAGAAATGACGCTACGGATTTTGTCGAATACACTCACTTTCTCTTTCTTCTTTGGAGTGTACTTTTTCGCTCGTCCATTAGTATGCTTTCTACGCTTACTCATGTAATATTTACTCCCATCTGTGGAAAATAGCGATTTAGCCCTCAAAAATATTCTCTAACAAAAATATTATAACACAAGGTATTACGAATTTGAAATCATTTTCACAGTTTCTACTTAAAAGATTCTTTTGAAATTACTTAAGTGTAATAGATTCTGACCAATCATTCATGCTATAATAACTACAGAATTGAAAGAAGGAAGTGTGTTATGGGCTTTTACAAGCAAACAACTGATTTGGATTTAGGCGAAACCTCTATTGAAAACATCTTTATAAATGACTTTATGCCCCAAGCGGATGGAACGGCTGTAAAGGTTTACTTGCTTGCATACAAGTATAGCCAGGAAGTCACCCAAAGGAATATTACCCATCAAAAAATCGCAAAAGAGCTTAACATTCCACTTGAAGATGTTCATCGTTCTTGGGATTTTTGGGCATCCAAAAAAATTATTCGAAAAATTGAAAATGATGAAGATTATGACATTGAGTTCTTGTCTATTCGTCAAATGATCGCTAAGGGACTTTACAGTGGACAATCTCAAACAAGAGAAAAATCAAAATCTCATATTAATATGATTGAAGCGAGTAAAAGTCCAGAAATCAGAAAAATGTTTTATGAAATTGATCAAATTATGAGACGTCAACTGGTACCTCATGAAAGAAATATTGTTTTAGAATGGCTTTATGAACAAAATATACAAATGGATATTATTATTAGAGGGTTTAAATACTGTGCTGAAATTAGAAATGTAAAGCATATCAATTATGTGGCATCGGTAATTCGTGGCTGGCACGACAAAGGTATCGTTACTGAAGAGCAACTTGATGAACACTTTGAAGAAATGAACTCTCATTATAAATACTATAGACAAATATATGATTTAATGGGATATGGGAAGAAATTGCCATCCGCTGGTGATAAGGAAATTATGGACAAATGGCTTGATCAGTTTAAACTGGAGATGCCTTTTATCACACAGGTGATTACTGAATTGTCAAAGAAGACATCAAACATCAATATGAATTATATTGATAAGTCGGTGGAAACCCTTTACAACCAAGGAATTACAACGGTTGATGGGTTTAATTCATTCCAATCTCAAAGTACATCAACTCAGAAGAAAAAAACACAAAAGAATCAATTTCATAATTTCTCTCAAAGAGAAAAGAAATACTCCAATGAAGAATTAGAAAAAAAATTAGGTATCAGAAAATAGCAAGCTATTTAAAAGGAGATCAGCATGGCTCAAACCAAAGACTTGAAAGTTCTTTTTCAACAAAGACGTGATCAAGCATTTAAAGCACTTGAAGACCGAAAACAAGAAATATATACTTTCATTCCAAAGGTAAAGATACTCGATCAAGAGATAAAAAAAATGGGCTTGAAAATTGCCATGGCCGCTCTAAAGAATCCTAATGATGCACAAACTGAAATGAAATTCATTGAAGAGGAAATAAAAATGCTTAAGCGTGAAAAATTTATACTTTTAACGGAGCACAATATTCCTCAAGATTATTTACAAGTTGATTTTATCTGCAAGACTTGTGAAGATACTGGTTTTTTAAAGGACGGTAGTCCATGTCATTGTTATAAGCAAGAATTAATTAAAAGAAGTTACACCTTTTCAAATATTACTGATGTACTGGATCGCGAGAACTTTTCAACCTTTGATTTAAGTGTATTTTCAGATGTCTATGATGATGGCCTTCAAAAATCACCTAGAGATCATATGAGAATCGTACTCGACAGAGCTCTTGCCTTTACTGCTCACTTTAAAGACAAAACCAATGACAATTTATTATTTTTTGGTGCGACGGGTCTTGGAAAAACTTTTTTATGCAATTGCATTGCGAAAGAACTGTTGGATAATGGCTATACTGTTGTTTATCAAACGGCTTTCAGAATTATTGATACCATCAGCAATTATCGTTTCACAAATCCAAAAACAGAAGATTTAAAAGCAGAATATGATCTTTTAATTACGACGGATCTTTTAATTATTGATGATCTTGGCACTGAAATGATTAATAGTTTTACAAATACAGAGCTCTTTAATCTCATTAACGGTAGACTTTTACAAGATAAAAAAACGATTATTTCTACTAATTTTACCCCTTCCCAAATCTCAGAGCTCTATAGTGAAAGAATTTCATCTAGGCTTTTTGGACACTATGAATTTCTTCCATTTTCAGGACAAGATTTAAGATGGGAGGTCTGATGTTTAAAGATACCAGTTACGATGATTGTTTCTTTGATTTAGAAGAAAACGTTGAATTGCTTGAGGGAAAAGTTTTTTATAATTGTCAATTTGAAGAAATGGATTTTTCAGAGGGTCAAATCAACAATTGTATTTTCGAGGAATGTACATTTAAAAGCTGTAAATTTCAAGGCGCAATATTAGATAATTGTCAATTTATAACCAACAAATTTCCTTATACCGGGTTCTTTCAAACTACGTTTAAAGATTGTCGTGTTATTGCTTCATCCTTTGACGGTATCAGCATGGCTTATGCAGATATCTTAGGTGGTGTTTGGTCATATGTAGATTTCAGAAGGCAGGATTTTTCAAAAAAGAATTTCAGTAATATAGATTTTACAGGTACTGATTTCTCAAGTTCCAATTGCTCAAAGTCCAATTTTACCAATTGTAATTTTTCTCAATCAAGAATTGATTTTGTAAATTTTGAAGAAGCCGATCTCAGAAATTGTAATTTTTTAGATACGGATATGTCTTCAGCTAAATTCAAGAAAACTCAAATGGATTTACAGCAAACCATTTTATTGGCATCTGCTCATGGTGGCATCTATACAGAGTAAGAAAGACCTAATCTCTTTGAGATTAGGTCTCTATTTTTAGTCTCTATAAATTCTGTCACGAATAATTGTTTGTGAACGTTTTGGTCCAACTGAAACAATTTTCACTGGTACACCAACTTCTTCTTCAATTAATTCAATGTATTTTTGAGCTTGTACCGGAAGTGATTCATATGTATCACAGTGAGAAATATCTTCATTCCATCCATCAATTTCAACATATACGGGTTCACACTCAGCCAATACATTTAAATCTGCTGGAAAGTGATTAATTCTGTTGCCCTTGTGAGTATATCCTACACAAACCTTGAGCTTGTCAAAACCACTTAAGACGTCTAATAACATTAAAGACATGCATGTCATACCATTCACTCTTGCAGCATACTTAACAATTACTAAGTCTAACCATCCACATCTTCTTGGACGACCAGTTGTTGTTCCAAACTCATGACCTGCTTCTCTAATACGGTCGCCAATTTCATTGTCCAATTCTGTTACAAAAGGACCTTTTCCTACTCTTGTTGTATAAGCTTTTGTAATGCCTATTACTTCTTCAATTAAGTTTGGACCAATACCTGATCCAATTGCAAAACCACCCGAAATAGGATGAGAAGATGTTACATAAGGATAGGTTCCGAAGTCAATATCCAATAACGTTCCTTGTGCACCTTCCAATAATACTTTTTTATTTGCTTTTACTGCATCGTAAACAATAACCGATGTATCTTGAACAAATGGTCTGATACGCTTTGCAAAACTTTTATATGCATGAATAATTTCTGCTGCATTTAATGGTTCACCACCATAAATTGCTGAAATAATTTTATTTTTTGCTTCAATTTGTGCTAAGGCTTTTGCTTCAAATACAGGTTCATTAATTAAATCACAAATACGAATACCTGAACGTTCAACTTTGTCCATATATGCAGGACCAATACCTTTAATCGTTGTACCGATTTTCTCAGTTCCTCTAGCTTCTTCTGCTAAACGGTCTAATACTTTATGGTATGGCATTACAATATGTGCTCTATCACTGATAACGATTGTTGATGTATCAACACCTTGAGCTTGTAAATTATCAATTTCCTTTAAAAAGCCTTCTGGATCAAAAACAACACCATTACCAATAACATTAACAGCATCCTTGTTTAAAATACCCGATGGAATTAAGTGTAACGCATATTTTTTGTCGCCTACAACGACTGTATGACCTGCATTATTTCCACCTTGGCCTCTAACAACTACATCAGCTTCAGAAGCTAAATAGTCAATAACTTTTCCTTTACCTTCATCGCCCCATTGTGAACCAACGATTACAACTGTTGACATATAGCACCTCACTTAATTCAATAGAAAAAACGCTCATCGGCGTTTTCCACTAAAAACCCATAGCTATCATAACAAAGGGTTATTTTAAAGTCAATGTCTCTTGGCAAATTTTCCGAATGTTTATGAACTTTTTACATAAACGTTCGCTTTTAGTGCGAATGTTATTTTAAAATATACACATTTCATTTATAAATTGCCCTTAAAATACCGTTCTTTATCTACATCCATATAGATATAATCCGTATAGAGTACATCCCCTTCCATATGAAAACCATCAAATTGTTGATTAATCACTTGATTCATTTGTTGGTTTTCAAAGGGATCATTTTGCTTTTTATAGACTCTAAAACCTGCTTTAATATATGAACGATATGCTCTTTGATTAAAAGCAGCAACTCTCAAGTATAATCGATTCATTTTCATGACTTCAAAGAATTCTTTAAATATGACTTTCATACCTTCAGTTCCATAACCCTTTGAGAGTTCATTAGGGTCAAAAACAATACCCATTTCAGCAACTCTAGTTGCCCAATTGATATTTTTAATGGTAATAAAACCCACCATTTTATTTTCTTCATTTTCTACTTTATAAATACGTCTCAAAAATATCTTTCGCTTTGATCTATACCATAGTTCAAATCCATTTTCAGTAGATAAATCGAAGTTATAATGAAAAAACCTAGGATCATAATGTTTGCCCCAGGCCATCATTTTTGGAACATCTGAGCGCACTAATTTACTGAGTTTAATCATGAATGATCTCTTTCCAAGTTAACAAATTTTACTAAATCACCTAACCATGCAAGTTCCACGGTACCCGTTTCACCATTTCTTTGTTTTGCGATGATAATTTCACCAATACCTTTTTTCTCAGAATCATTAAAATAGTATTCATCTCTATAAAGGAACATTACAATGTCTGCATCCTGCTCAATGGCACCAGACTCTCTAAGGTCAGATAAAATAGGTCTATGGTCTGCTCTCAATTCAGGTGCACGAGATAACTGTGACAAAGCAATTACAGGACAGTCCATTTCTCTTGCCAACCCTTTTAATCCCCTTGAAATAGTTGAGATTTCCTGCTGTCTACTTTCTGCTTTCGGACCACCTGACATCAGCTGAAGGTAGTCAATCATAATCATATCCAGTCCTTGTTCCATTTTCAAACGTCTACATTTTGCACGCATTTCCATAACGGTAATACCTGGTGTATCATCAATATATATTTTAGCTTTACTCAAGGGGGCACTGGCACTTGCTAATTTTGCCCAATCCTCTGTTTCCAAATCACCATTACGTATTTTACCTAAACCTACACCGGCTTGTGTTGCCAGCATCCTTTGCACCAATTGCGCCTTTGACATCTCTAAACTAAAGATGGCAACACTTGCACCATCATTTTGAGTAGCAACATTCTGACATAAGTTTAATGAGAATGCCGTTTTTCCCATTGAAGGTCTAGCTGCAACAAGAACCAAGTCGGATCTTTGTAAACCAGAAGTTTTAAAATCCAAATCTCTAAAACCTGTAGAAAGACCTGTAATTGAGCCTTCTGATTCATATGCTTTTTCAATTTCTTCATAGGTTTCAACTAAAATATCCTTAATCGAAGCAAATCCATCTCGACTCTTTTTTTGAGAAATATCAAAAATAGATTTCTCAGCAATTTCCAAGACAGCTTCAGCTTTTTCCGTTGAATAACCTAGATCCAAAATTTCTGCTGATGCTTGAATCAATCTTCTAAGCATTGATTTTTCTTCTATAATTTTTGCATAATATTTGGCATTGGTTGTAATAATACCTGCAGTCGTTAGATCATTTAAATATTCAATACCACCAATATCATCCAAAGCATCCATACGTGTTAATTCATCACCTAATGTAACCATATCAACAGGTTCATTTTTTTCATAAAGGGTCATAACAGCTTCAAATATGACTTGATGTGCATTTCGATAAAAATCATCTGCTTTGATTAATTCAACAATATCTAATATTGCATCTTTGTCTAAAATCATTGCCCCAAGAACAGATTGTTCTGCTCGCATATCATGAGGCGGGGTTTTCATATGCTCCATGGAAACTCCTTTCTTACTGACTAACATTATACCTTAAAAAATACGATTAGCACAGAGCCTATTGTTATTTATAATAGTCTCTATACCTTCATTTCCAATGGTTTGGAAGGCTAAAAGAAAAAGTCTTACAAATGTAAGACTTAATCATAGTAATTTCTGTGATATAGCGTATTCAATAAATATTTATGGATAAAATGGCTAAGGCTAGATATTTTTGATTTTACAGCGCTTTCGTAATCCTTGAAGAATTCATCAAAATGAGTAAAATCCTCTTCATCAAATTCATGATTGCTGTATAAAGAAATATCAATCATATTTTCAATATCAATTGGCATTTTAATCGATAAAGTGTTCTCACTAACACGATACAGCACATTCCTTGGCAATTCAGCTTGGTTAAAATCATCATTGATTAATCTTGCCATTGACATCATAAAATGAATTCTACGATTTACCTTTTCAGTAGATGTACCAGATTCAATATCCCTTTTTAATCTTCTACGTTTCATATAAAAAACTAAACCAACAAGACCTATAATCAAACCATAGATGAGAATATTGATTATCAAATCTACAGACAACTTAAATCCTGAGTCATTCGTTACAACAGAAACTGCAGGTTGAGGATCTTGTTGCTCTATCGGTTCTACAACTTCATCTTCTCTATCCACATCACTGTTCAATTCGAAGTCATCCATTGGTCTTTCTTCTTCAATTGGTTCAGCAGGTGAATAAGCAGGTGTTGGTTCAAAAGTTACCCATCCACGACCATCAATATACGCTTCAACCCATGCATGAGCACGATTTGCAGTAACTTCATAGAGATTGTCCTTGTCAAGGAAATCACTACTGATAAAACCTTCTACATATCGAGTTGGCACATCAACAAATCGTCCCATAACTGCCATGGCAGAAGCAAAATAGGTACAATAACCAACTTCCTCTTCAAATAAGAAATGTTCAACAAAATCAGAATCTTCTACAGGTTCTTCCGTATATAAAGAGTATCTATAGTTTTCTCTTAAGTAATTTTCTATTGCTTTCATTTTTTCATAAGGGTCCGTTATGCCACTAGTAACCTTCAATGTCAGAGCTTCCGTTTTGCTTAAACCCTTAGAAGGCAATTTTAAATAATTAGATCTTTCACTTTCCCTCAATTCATCATATAAATGAATATATTCACTTTTAACATACAATACATTATAAGGTTTATAGTCTGTATTGATACCTTCTTTAAAATAAACGATATGATCAAGGTTTCCGTAGACATCTGGACGATCATAATTTGTGACATAAAACAAATATGGACTGAAAATAGTTCTTGTTTTAATATGTTCTGGATATACCGTCATTTCAGAAATCTGTTCTTTAGGAAGTGCTGTATATAAGTCACCAACAAAAACATTATTTCTATAAGTATTATAATCACTGTTCCACTGTGAACCAGTATAGTCGTTTTTAGTACGGCCTCTTAAATATAAGCCTCCCTCTTCTGCTCTCACTCTGAATATAACGGAATAATCTCTTTCAAGAATTGGACCACCCAATTGTCGACCATTTGGAGAATACATGGTTGTTGCAAAAGAGAATGTGTTACTATGACCTCTTGAAAGAAAATCAGTTCTCACATTGTTTAGTGTAGGTAAAGCAGAGTCAAGTTTAAAATTTATCTCACTCATAGGAATAAATTTTATGGCAATATGAGCAAGAACCAAAACCATTGCCATGGTAATACCACCAACCATTATGGCAGAATTATAATTGTAATATCGGGTTCTTTCACCTCGATTACCTGCTTCATCGATCACTTCTTCATATGCATGAATTTGCTTGTAAATCGTTAAGCCTATAAAGAAAATAGAAAAATAGAATTCCAGATGACTGACATATAAAAACCATGCAACTATAAAATAAGCACCTGCTAATAAAAATATCTTCCAGTTTACTTTCCTCTCCAATAAGTAAGTGATGACTCCTACAAATGCGAAGACAATCAAAGCTATCAAAATCCAATAAAATGATCTTTCATCTGCTTGGGATACTTTAGTTAAAAAATTTTTAGCCCAAGCTATAAAACCAGCATAATAGTAACCATACATTTTTTCATAAATAAAAGTTGCAAAAGAGACTCCGTTATGGAAAACCTTATTGAATCCTAATTGCATTGGTACAGGTAAAATTGCTGCAATACTATAGAACCATAGTACTTGAACAATGAGAAGCATTCCAATTAAATACTTTCTAAAAGGTTTTGTAAAAAAAACAATAGACCAAATAAGAACTGTCAAATAAACAGTATGTTCAAAGTCTAACTTTTCAGGTATAGAATTTACTGCCACTAAAATCATGGACAAAGATAAAAAAAATCCTATGAGAAATATTGCACGTTTCTCTAATGAAGACTTATATTTCTTTAAAGATGTTTTAAACATTAGAACACCTCCAATTTTGCCTTGATACTGTCTTCAGGCATTATTGAATAAACCTTTACACCATGAGCTGTTAATAGATTTAAGTGGTTTTCACTTTCTTGATCACCATGAATTAAGACGAGCGAAATCTTGAAAGCACGTCTCGTCAAACCCATAAGAACATTCACAAGCCCTTGATCAATTTGTGGTGTTACAGCAATAATAAAGGAGCCATAATCAAATCGTTTGGAAGCTTGGCTAATCACTTCACTAAATGCTGAATCCCCTTGAGGATTGAAGGTTACTAAATCTTTTAATAGCACTGGAAAAGAAGACATATCTCTGGATTCAATATTCACATATTGTGAACTTTGATATTGCAGGGATGTTTCAATATTATGATTTAAGGCATATTTAGCAATCGATGCAGTCACTTCAATTGCTGCATCCTCTTTCAAACGTTCCTTATCCTTTGAATAATCTTCTACAAATGCATTTACAAACATGTTCATTTTTATACTTGATGTAGCATCATATTCCTTTACAAAAAACTCGTTTCTTTTGGAAGATAACTTCCAGTGAATCCTTTTCATAGAGTCGCCATGAATATAGGGTCTAACTTTTTTTAAGCTAGAGTAATCCTCTTGACCAGATTTTACAATTTTATGGGTTCCCAAATAACCTGTGATCGGCATATAAAAGTAAGATAACTCGTGAATTTTAGGGTACACAATAAGTTCTAAAGGTCTTTTCATGGTTATTGTTCTTTTAAATAACTTAAGAGGATCTTGTACTTCTGTCATTAATACTGCACCTGAAAATATGCCCCTTGTATTGATGACAAAGGATTCTTGAATGTTGATAATCTGAAAGGGATTGAAAAAAATGTTTTCAGTCGGTAAAGTCATTTTTTGATTATCATTATATATTTTACAGCTTATTTTTGCATGGGATACTGGGAAAATACTATTATTACTACTGGTAATATCAAGTGTTAATTCCTCTCCAGCGACCATTTCATGGGTACTAAAATTCAAGAACTGAAAAATCTTACGTCTATTACTTTGCACCAGTATAAACATAAAAACCGCAGCCATAAAAATTGTCAACAACATAAAGTAGAAGAAATAACTCCCAGTGAAAGCCACTAGAAATATCATCAGTAACATCAACAGTAAAACCCCATACATTGGTTTCAGTTGAGTTCGTTTCATATGCTCTCCTACATGTTTTTCATTAACGGCGCTCTTGTTCTAGAAATAATTTCTTGAATCTTCGAGCGACCTGTAACACCTTTATATTTAACTTCAGGTTTTAAAATAATTCTATGAGACAAAACATCTTCTGCTAAATGCTTAATATCTTCAGGCACAACGAAATCTCTATTTTCAGTAAATGCTTTTGCTTTTGAAGCTTTATACATTGCAATCGCAGCTCTTGGACTACAGCCCAATACAATGTCATGATCCTCTCTTGTTGCACGAATAATATTAAATATATATTCTTCAAGTTCTCTAGACATATGTATTTCATTGACTTTACTTCTCATCTCCAAAACATCATCTGCTGATAAAACAGGCAGTAAGTCTTCTGCTTTAATTTGATTGTCAATTTTATCAAAAATCCTAAGTTCATGAGACATTTCTGGATAACCAATTCTAATCTTCATCATAAAGCGATCTAATTGTGCTTCAGGCAATGGAAATGTGCCTTCATATTCTATGGGATTTTGAGTTGCAAGTACAATGAATGGTTCATCGATTTTATAGGTATTACCATCCATAGTGACTTGTCTTTCTTCCATAGCTTCCAATAAACTTGATTGAGTTTTTGGTGAAGCTCGGTTAATTTCATCTGCTAAAACAACTTGAGCATAAATAGGTCCCTTTTTATAGACAAAATCCAATTCCTTCTGATTATATACTGACACACCTAAAATATCTGATGGTAGTAAATCCGGAGTAAATTGAATTCTGCTAAATGAACAATCTATGCTCTTTGCAACTGCTTTTGCTAAAGTTGTTTTTCCTACACCTGGAACGTCTTCAATCAAAACATGTCCTTCGGCTAATAATGCAACCAAAACCTTATTCACAACTGATGCTTTTCCAACAATGACTTGATCAATATTATCGATAAATTTTTTATTCATATATCCCTCCAACATACATCTTATCTAATTTTCAGTATATTATGAAAATTCAATAAAATGAAGCGTTTCGCTGGTTTTATCTTCTAACGTTTTTGTAATATTCCTTTAACAATTATCAAAATCCCTGTCTTTTCAATACCCGGGACAAATTTCACCTAACAAAAACCTCTAGAAAAATACTTCTAGAGGCTTAACCTATTCTGCTTCAACTTTCACTTTTAATTGTGCTGTTACACCTTGATAAACTTTAATTTTTAAAGTTTCAGTACCCAGTAATTTAATTGGACCATCCATAATAAATTTCTTCTTATCGATATCAATCTTATGATCTTTTTTCAATCTTTCAGCAACATCCTTTGAAGTAATTGATCCAAATAATCGACCACCATCACCCGCTTGTGTTTTGAAAACAATTTCAATTTTCTCTATACGATCAGCAAGTGCCTTTGCTTCATCAAGTTCTTCTGCTTTTCTCTTCGCTTCTGACTCCTTTTGATGTTCTAATGCACTTACATTACCATCTGTTGCAGGCTTTGCTAAGCCTCTCGGAATAAGATAGTTTCTTGCATGTCCATCACTTGCATTAATAATTTGACCTTTTTTACCTGTCCCTTTAATATCTTTTAATAATATAACTTTCATTAATTATTCCTCCTTGTTGAAATATTTCATAATTGCGTCTTCTAACTGAGCTTGAGCTTCCTCTATGGATATATCCATCATTTGAGCTCCAGCAACTTCTAAATGACCACCACCGCCAAGTTTTTCAAGAATGACTTGCACATTGATATCTCCTAATGAACGTCCTGAAATAAACACCAAACCTTCATTTTTTTTACCAATAACGAAGGAAGCTGTTATTCCTCTTATATTCAACAACTCATCAGCACCCTGTGCCGAAACCAATTGTTGATTAGAAATGTTAGGTGGACATATAGCTATGGCAATATGCTCATTGAACATTTTAGCCGTGCTTACTAAATTTGAGCGAGCAATAAAAGTTTCCAAATCGTCTTGAAATAATTGCTTAACCAAAGTGGTATCTGCGCCTAACCTTCTTAAGAAAGAAGCTGCTTCAAAGGTTCTTACCCCTGTCTTAAACGAGAAGTTTTTCGTATCAACAGAGATTCCTGCCAATAAAGCCTCTGCTTCAATTTTATCAATATTGTGCTTACTGTCAATATATTGTAGGATTTCTGTTACTAATTCGCAAGTCGATGAAGCGTATGGTTCAGTATATCTCAATACAACATTTTCGATTTGTTCTGTTCCCATTCTGTGGTGATCGATCAATACCACCCGATCGGTTTCTTCCAACAACTTTGGTGCTTCTGTATAAGAAGGTCTATGTGTATCTACAACAACGAGTAAATCTTTGTCTGTAATCATTTCCAATGCATCTTCTTCACCAATAAATTTGTAGTTTTTATTGTCCACGAATAAATCATAAACTGAAAATATAGCATCATTCACTTGATTCAATACAATATAAGCGTCTTTTCCTCTATTAACTACAGCTCTGTAAATACCAATGGCAGCACCAAAGCTATCCATGTCAGGGAATTTATGACCCATAATAAAGACTTGTGGACTCTCATCAATTAACGGTCTCAAACCATGTGCAATGACACGTGCCTTGACTCGATTTCTCTTTTCTACAGCTTTTGTTTTACCACCATAGAATTTAAATTCACCTTTAACTCTAACAACGGCTTGATCCCCACCTCGGCTTAAAGCCAATTCAAGTGCGGAAAATGCATATTCTTCTAATTTACCTAAGTTTCTTCCTAATGAACCAACACCAATACTCAAAGTAACAGGTGATTTATTACCCATGTCAATTTCTCTAATATCATCTAATATTGCAAATCTTTTTGCTTCAAGATTCTCTAGAAATTTATTTTCAAATACAACTATGTATCTATCTTTTTGATATTTCTTTATAACTGCATTCATTCTGGAAGCCCAGACACTAATTCTACGGTCTATCTCAGCCAGAATAAACATTTGCTTTTCTTCTTTAGTTCCTTCAAGTACATCTTCATAATTATCCACTTGAACTATGGCAACGATTGATCTTTCATCACTGTATAATTCCTTTAATTTATTATACTCAGTAATATCAATCCAATATAACATGACAATAAATTTCTTATCTTTACTGTCTTTATTTACTTCGACAATATTATGAGAAATTCGATAGTATCTTTCGCCAAGCTTCACATCAATGTAACCAGATTCTGAATTTGTAATTTTGTCTAAGGTTAGAGAAGAAACCAATTCATTAATATCTTTTCCGAGAAGTCTCGTATCTGGGAATAATTCTATAAAATTAGAATTGTACCAAGTGATCTTGCCGTCTAAGTCTAGTAAAGTTAAAGGAAATGGCAAATTTAAAATTGCATATCGAGCAGCAGAATCAATATCAGCAGATAAAGTTTCTATGTATGATTCCCATTTTTTTGAACGCTCATGATTAGAAATCCAGTTATAGTACAACAGAAAAAGTAAAACTATACCAGACAAAATCCCAAGATATACTGAGAACAATGTTATAACAAAAGCAAATATTGCCAAGATCATCAAATATATTTTCGTATTTGGTGCTAAAAGCTTGGAAACTCTTTTATTGGTCTTCATAATGACCTCCTTATAGCATTACTATAGTCTTTTTATCTTATTCCTAAAATCTGCATACATATCAAAGAATCCTACAGCGACTAGGCCATAACGAATAATTAAATCCAAAATAGAAACAATCGGTGCAATGATATATAATACTATGGTGATTATACGCAAAGCCTTTCTATTAGGATGCTGATCTGTAATATACCAAACCAAAGCCAAACCATTGATTTGTAGTAAAATGAATAATATGCTCATAAAGTTTGATGCATAAAAATTAGTGTTTTCCTTATCAATGAAGGCTGCTGCAGTAACAACAACCATAATAACAACTAAGTAAAATCTTTTATGTGTATCCATTCTAAAATCTTTAAACTTACCCTTGGGCATATTAACTTTAAATCTTTTAAAAATAATATTCGCAAAAAAATAACTTAAAGCAGATGAAACCAAAGCAAAATAGGCTACTAGTGCAGGCATTAACATGACAAAGTAATCTTTCATTTGATTGAGCATTGAAAGATAATCGCTGGTTTCAGTATTCTCTATACCCATTTTATTATAAAAACTACCGACTTGAGCTATGGCTTCGTCCATCATATCTTTTAACATCTCAATCATGTTCAGATGAAATACCAAATCTGTTAAATAAACATAGCCCAACAAACCAAAGATTGAACCCATGGCACCAATAAAAATAACTTCACTTGTTTTTTTTCTATGTTTAATTAGAAAGCCTTGAATTAAACTCAGTGGTGCAACCAAGCACAAAATCATTAATGCATATAAAGGATCTAGCATCATCATAATCAATAAGAAGGCTAAAGTTCCTAAACTATGAATTTTTATATTGTATTGAATACCAATGTACATTAAAGGTACACTAATCACGAACATGAGACCTTGTAATATTGGTAAAAAATATATAATCAATGACAAAACTACAGATAAAGCAACCATTAAAGATGTCATTGTCAATTGCTTTGTTTTTTCCATTCATTCACCTCTTCCAAAGCTTATTATACCCTATTATAAGGAATTTTACTAATTCCTGTATGCTTTGATAGCAAATTTTATAATTTATTAATTGATAAGCCTATCTGTATTAAAATCTTATGCCTTAAAGAAAAAAAGCTGATTCATAAGAATCAGCTTCAGACTGTAGACAAAGAACAGAAAATTTCTGTTCTTTTTTTTTAACACAAAAAGGATTTTCCCAACTAATGTCGAATTATATAGT
>JAFGVN010000012.1 GCA_016937975.1 Clostridia bacterium | reverse complement strand
TTTGAAGTCGTTTTTTTCTATTTAAATAACCTAATAGTTTTCTTTTATACTCTCAATTAATTTTTCTGTAAAATGAGTAGTTGTTACGGTACTTTTTAAGTTTAAATCCCTTGTACCAAAGCCATCGTTTAAAAGTTGATTAATCTGATTATAGATTAGATCATATAAATCCTCACGTTTGTAGGTCATTTTAAAAAGATAAGCCACAGACATAATCATGCCGATGGGATTGGCTATATTTTGATTGGCAATATCTGGTGCAGAACCATGAATGGGTTCATAGAGAATTGGACCATTACCCATGGAGATGGATGGCAAGCAACCTATAGAGCCTGCTAAAATACTTGCTTCATCTGATAAAATGTCTCCAAACATATTGGAGGTTAGTATCACATCAAAATTCTTAGGATTTACCATGAGCTGCATGGCTGCATTGTCCACATACATATTTTCCACTTCAATATTTCCCTTTTCCTCATGGACCACTTTTCGCCATAATTTACTGGTTTCCAGTACATTACTCTTATCCACCAATGTGACTTTGTTTTTTCTTTTCTTTGCAAAATCAAATGCAATGTGGCTTATCCTTCTTATTTCATCACTATTATAGGACATTACATCCTTTGCATAGTGAACACCATTTTCTTCATAACTTTCCTTATGCCCAAAGTATATGCCACCAGTTAACTCTCTTACAAAGCACATATCAATCATGCTTTCATCCTTCAATGGCGTTTTGTCTTTCAAAGCTTCAAAGGTCTTTATGGGTCTCATATTGCAATAGGCTTCTAAATCTTTTCGAAGTAAAAGCAGACCTTGTTCCGGTCTCAGTTGACTTTGGTCCCATTTAGGTCCTCCTACTGCACCAAGTAAAACAGCATCACACTGGTCTACTAAATCTCTTGTTTGTTCTGGATAAGGATGCTGATAGGCATCAAGGGCTGCACCACCTATTTTTCCTTCAATGATTTCATATGCTAACCCATTAAGATCTGCTACTGTATGAAAAACTTTCATAGCAGCAGCCATAATCTCAGGTCCAATACCATCACCACTCAATGTAATTATCTTCATCTTTCCTCCCTGATACTGTTCATCAATCCACCTTTTTCTACAATATGCATCATAAATGCCGGAAGTGGATTAACTTTATATTGTTTTTGGGTTGTCTTATTGATCATCCAACCCTTTCCATAATCCACTTCTATTTCATCCTTTTCATTAAATTCATCATAGGCACAATCGGATTCAATGACAGGCAGACCTATATTAAAAGCATTTCTTAGAAATATCCTTGCAAAGGATTTTGCAATCACACATTGAATCCCAGAGGCCTTAATGGCTATTGGTGCATGCTCCCTTGATGAACCACAGCCAAAATTTTCTCCTGCAATAATGACATCTCCCACTTTAACTGTATTTTTGAATTCAAAATCAATATCCTCCATACAGTGTGCTGCCAACTGATTTGGTTCATGCACATTCAAATATCTTGCTGGAATAATCACATCGGTATCAATGTGATCACCATATTTATAAACCTTCCCCATAGTTTCCTCCTGGTGTTGTAATATAACCTGTTAAACTGGAAGCTGCAGCCACGGCAGGACTACTTAAATAAATTTCTGAAGTGACATGTCCCATTCTTCCAACAAAATTTCTGTTGGTTGTTGCCAAACACTTTTCATTTTCTCCTAGTATTCCCATATGGCCGCCTAAACAAGGTCCACATGTGGGTGTCGATACAATACCTCCCGCTTCAATGATGCTTTCAATATAACCCGCTCTCATGGCTTCCAAATAGATTTTTTGAGTGGCCGGAAAGACAATTAAGCGAAGACCTTTTTTTATCTTCTTGCCCGATAGGATTTCAGCAGCTATACGAAGATCTGATAATCTTCCATTGGTACAAGAACCAATGACCACCTGATCAATTAAAATGTGATTTAACTTCGCTGCCTTTTCAATGTTTGAAGGCAAATGAGGTTTTGCTACAATTGGTTCTAAAGTAGATAAATCAATGGTAATTTTCTCTATATAAATTGCATCTTCATCCGCTTCATAAATTGGATAGTCCAGATGATTTGCATCCATATAAGCCTTCGTTTTTTCATCTACTGGAAATATGCCATTCTTTGCGCCAGCTTCTATCACCATATTTGAAATGGTAAAGCGATCATCCATGGACAAATGAGAAATGCCTTCACCTGTAAATTCCAAAGATTTATACCTTGCTCCATCAACGCCTAATATTCCTATTAATTTTAAAATTACATCTTTGCCTGAAACATAGCCATTGGGTTTGCCAATGAGTTCTACTTCAATGGCTTCTGGTACTTTAAACCAACACTTTCCCGTGACCATGGCAGCTGCCAAGTCTGTACTACCAATGCCTGTAGAGAATGCACCCAATGCACCAAAAGTGCAAGTATGAGAATCGGCACCGATAATCATATCACCACTTTTCACCAAACCCTTCTCCGGTAAAAGCGCATGTTCTATACCCATTTCACCAATTTCAAAATAATGCTCTATTTTATGTTCCTGTACAAATCTTCTTACCTTTTGACATTGCAGTGCAGAAGCGATGTCTTTATTTGGAGTGAAATGATCTGGCACGATTGATATCTTTTTTCTGTCAAATACCTCCTTGTGTTGATGCATCTGAAAAGCATCTATGGCAACTGGTGTGGTGATATCATTGCCTAAAAGCATATCCAAATCACAATGTATATACGCACCTGGATATACTGCCTGATCAGTATGAGCTGCCATAATTTTCTGTGTCATGGTCATTTTCATATGGCTTCCTCCATCATCAAATCTAAATTATCATCTAATTGCTCTTTCATGGCATTGTAACGAACTGAATCTCTTAATATCTTGTTCATAACCGATACATAAGCAAGGATGCTGGCCTCAATGACATCTGTACTTAAGCCTCTACCTGTATATTCAAGACCTTCTTCAAGGACCTTAACAAAAGCTTCGCCTTGGGCATCTTTACCACTTGAAACTGAATGAACCTTATAGTCTTTAAGGTTTAAATGAATACCGGTTATTCTTTGTATGGCTTTAAAAGCGGCATCGATAGGACCGTCACCAATTTCTGCACATCGATAAGAAACCCCTTCTATATCCACAGCGACATGGGCTGTTGCCGTTAACTGATTACCAGCGTGAACAGTAAAATCTCTTAAGAAGATAATTTCTTCCACGGGTAAAGTTTCATTTCTCACAATGGCAGCTATATCTGCATCAAAGATATTTTTCTTTTTATCCAAAAGCGCTTTAAACTCACTAAAAGCTTGTGTGATTTGCTGCTCTGTTAAGTCAAATCCCATTTGTTTAATTTTCTCTTTAAATGCATGTTTACCAGAATGTTTCCCCATAACCAATTCATTTTGTCTCCTACCGACATGTTCTGGCTGCATAATTTCATAGGTGCTAGCATGATTTAGAACACCATGCTGATGGATGCCAGATTCATGAGAAAAGGCATTTGCACCAACGATAGCTTTATTGGGTTGTACTGCTACCCCTGTAATGTAACTCACCAAATTACTGGTGTGCATGATTTCTTTTGTTTTGATATTGGTTTCATAAGCATATAAATCTTTCCTTGTAGCCATTGCCATAACCAGTTCTTCCAGAGCAGCATTGCCAGCTCTTTCTCCCAAACCATTTATGGTACATTCCACTTGAGTTGCACCTGCAGAAATTGCAGCCAAGGAATTTGCGACTGCCAACCCCAAATCATTATGGCAATGCACTGAGATCACAACATCTTCAATACCTTTAGTCTTTTGTTTGATGTAAGTAATCAAGTCATAGTATTCTGTTGGTGTCGTATAGCCAACAGTATCTGGAATATTAATGGTTCTTGCCCCTGACTCAATAGCGGATTCAATAACCACTCTCAAGAATTCTGGATCTGTTCTTGTGGCATCTTCACAGGAAAACTCCACATCCTCACATAAACTTCTCGCATATGTCACCATTTCTTTCGTGATGTCAATAACCTCTTCTCTTGTTTTCTTAAGTTTATAGTTTAAGTGAATATCAGAAGTTGCAATAAAGGTATGTATTCTAGGATGTTTTGCGCCTTTTACTGCATCATATGCTCTTAAAATATCCTCTTTTGTTGCTCTCGCCAAACTGGCAACCGTCGCACCCTTAATCACCTTTGAGATTTCTTGAATGGCTTGAAAGTCTCCTTCTGATGCAATGGCAAATCCTGCTTCTATTACATCTACACCGAGTTTTTCCAATTGCTTAGCAACTTCTAATTTTTCAGTCAAATGCATGCTGCAACCCGGTGACTGTTCCCCATCTCTTAATGTTGTATCAAAAACTTTAATTTTCATAACAATTCCTCCCAAAATATACTTTATTTTCCAATATTGCTTTATAAAAAATAAGCCTTCCCATTACGATTCTCAAAATATTCAGTCAATTAAAGTTGAAAATAAAAAAACCCGTCCTTGAAAAAGGACGAGTTATACCCGCGGTACCACCTTAATTGTCAAAATGACCTCTTAAATGTATATAACGGTACTAACCGATATTTCCTACTGATTTCAGAAATATAGCTCAGGAGCGAGAAATACTTGAGACACTATCGGTTCACACCAACCACCGACTCTCTGTGCGCTGTCTTTACATATGCTCTCCATCAATGCATTTTTATATTGTATTCGATAATATCAGTATAAATAATCGATGTCAAGCATATTTATTAAGATTCCAAAAAAAATCTACACCTTCAAAAAATTGTCAATTCATTTTACTGGATGAACTCCATCTGACTCATGAGCTATCATATCCTTTATTGCGTTAATTTCGCTGCCTAGCATTAATATCATGCCACATAAGAATAACCAAATCATCAAAACAATAACTGCAGCCAATGAGCCATAAACAATGGAATACTGAGCATAATTTTGAACGAAAGTTGAAAACAATACAGATGTAGCCATTAAACCCAAAAATGAGAAGACTGTTCCGGGTAAAACGGCTTTGTACTTAAGTTTCTTGTTGGGTAATGTCCTATATAGAAATGCAAGCACTAAAAATAAAACGGCAGTTGAAATAACCAATCTAATTATATTAAAGATAAACAAATTCATTTCAGGCATATGAATGTATTTTCTCACATAACCCATTGCAAAAACTCCAATATTAGGAATAATAATCGCAATTAAAATCACAACAATAATCAACAGGGTACATAAGATGGAGATCCCTTTTCTTATAAAATAATTCCGTGTTTCCTCTAAATTATAAGCAATATTTACAGCCTTCATCAAAGCAATAACAGCATTACTGGACATCCAAATAGCCACGATCAAAAGAGGTGAAAAAACCTTATTCGAAAATTGTTTTGAATAGGACAAATAATCTTGTATGATTTGACTCACTTGATTTGGGAGCATTTTATAAATATCCGTCATTCCCTCTACTGAATCTATGGACAATTTTGTTAAAAACATGAAAAGTAGAATCAGAAAAGGAAATATCGAAAGTAACATGTAAAAGGCGATTTGAGAAGAAAAAGATTCTATGTGATGTTCTTTCAATCGCATTATAATTTCTTTAAAATATCGTTTTATCATTTTTGCCTCCATAAAAAATTATATCATGAAATTTTCCTTATTCATTACATAACTCATTAAGAATATCTTAAAAGAATATAAATGTTAACTCGAATTCATTGTTATATTTGCATATTCATCATAAACTAGATACAGGTGATTCAATTGAATAAGGAGGACAATATGGATAAAACCCTAACAAGTATTGTTGTACTCATCGTAATTTTAGCTATTGGTGCTTTTGCGGTGTTCAACGGTATTTATAATTTAGGAAACACAGAACAAGCTGTTATTCAACGTTTTGGCGAAGTCGTTGACATCGTTGAAGAACCAGGTATTCATTTAAAAATGCCATTTGTAGATACAGTAAAAATCATTAACGTTAATGACTTAAGAAGTATTCAGTACGGCTATCGTATTGATCAAGAAGCAACGACTTCTTCTTCTGCTACTTACATTGAAGTGGATGATGAAGCAATTGTTATTACAAGTGGTCGTAAAGTAGTCAATATGGGCGCAATTGTACAATATAAAATTGTAGATGCCGAAGCTTATTTATTTAACTGTGCTGATCAAGAAGGCACGATTCGTCTTGCATTCGAGTCAGTTTTAAGACGCAACATGCAAAGCAAAGATTTAGATACTGCATTGGTAAAAAAAGAGGACATTGCAGTAGAAGTATTGCCTGAATTACAAAAGAAATTAAATACATATGGTTTAGGCATTAATATCACAAGTGTGAAGTTGACAGATGTAATTGTTCCCGAACCCGTTCAAGAGGCTTATGATAGTGTAAACATCGCTGAAAACGAAAAGGACGCTTTCAAACAACAAGCAATCCGTTATAGAAACGAGCAAATTCCTGAAGCTGACGCTAATGCAACTGTCGTTCTAAATGAAGCTTACCAATATCAACAAACACGTATGGCAGCAGCTAGAGGTGATGTTGCAGCCTTTACAGAGATTTTGAAAAACTATGACCAATCTCAAGAAATTACTTTAACACGTTTATACATTGAAACAATGGAAAGAGTATTGGCTAAAAC
The DNA here is from genome assembly GCA_016937975.1 of Clostridia bacterium. Lineage (GTDB taxonomy): Bacteria > Bacillota > Clostridia > Peptostreptococcales > Acidaminobacteraceae > JABXKX01. The sequence goes on along the minus strand of JAFGVN010000012.1, from coordinate 59,119 downwards.
TTCAAAGAAATTTATTATTGATATGAATTCTGACAACATGATTAAGTATTTACCACTTAATCCAACAATGAACTAAGGAGGGACCCTATGAACGAAAATCAAACGCCAAACTTTGGTCAAAATGGTCACTTCGGTGGTGAAAATGTAAGACCCATAAGACCTGTAAAAAAAGTACCTGTACTTCAAATTATCGTTGGATTGTTAGTGATCTTTGCATTGATGTTTGGTAGTAGCTTCTTCTTTGTGGTTAATCAAGATGAAGTAGCTGTTGTAAAAGTTTTCAATGAAACTAAAAAGATTATTATCGATGAGCAAAATGATACAGCTGAAGTTATCAATGACGCAGATCCTAAATTTAAGAACATTGAAATAATCAACCATAAAGGTATTTTCTTTAAAATTCCTTTTATTACGACAATAGACACTTACTCAAGTAAACTTCAAACTTATGTTTCTGCTGAAGAACAAGTGACTACAAGTGATAAGGTTAAATTCCAAGTAGCGCTTTATGCACAATGGGAAATTACACATCCAGCTTTATTTGAAACAAACTATGGGAACATTACTCAAGCGAGTAATCGTATAGATGAAACCTTATATGCAGACATAATCAATATTATTAATACCCTTAATTCTGATGATTTCTTAACCAATAAGACTATTTTATATAGTGCTTTAGAAGCAAAGAAAGCGGAATACAACACGAAAAACGAAGGTACTGGTATTTATATCCAAGATCTTGAAATCTACAGAGTTTCATTCCCACAAAGCAACTTGGAATCCATTTATAACGCAATGCAAGAAGAGCGTTACAAAGCTGCTGCTGAAATCAGAGCAGAAGGTTCAGCTTATTTGATTTCTGAAACAGCAAAAGTAGACACGGAAGTAAAAACAATCCTTGCAGTTGCAGAAGAAGAATCCAAGAAAATTATTGGTCAAACCGATGCTGATGTCATTAAAATTTATGCACAAGCTTTCGCAGCAAACCCTAAGTTCTATGAATTCTGGAGAACGCTACAAGCTTATGAAGCATCCATTGATGAAAACACAACAATCTATTTGGATAAAAACAATCCGTTCTTAAAATACATTACTGGTTTTAGTGTTGAGTCCATCATATCAGATTCTGTTTATACAGATGATTTCAACGCATTATTTACTTCAGATGAAGCAGATACAACGGATACAACGGATACAACAGATACAACAGATACAACAAATGAGTAAAAGAAAAGCAGATGCCTCGCATCTGCTTTTTTAACCTCTAAGAGCTTCATAAACGGCTTTATACTGTTCAATTGTTAAAGATTGCTCACCATCACATAAAGCTTCATCTGGGTTAATGTGCACTTCAATCATCACACCATCTGCACCACATGCAATTGCCGCCTTGCTCATAGGCAAAATCAACTCTCGAATACCAATGCCATGACTTGGATCTACAAATACAGGTAATCCTGTTTCATGTTGCATAATCGGCACAGCCGTTAAATCCAAAAGATTTCGCGTATAATTATCGACACTTCTTACACCACGCTCACATAGTATAATATTCTTCTTACCTTCTGCAGCTAAATATTCAGCTGACATAATCCATTCTTTAATCGTTGCTGAAAAACCTCTCTTTAACATTACTGGTTTTTCATATGCTCTTAAAGCTTTTAATAAGGGATAATTATACATATTACGTGAACCTATTTGAATAATATCTGCATATTCACTGACAATATCCAAATATTTTTCTTCCATACATTCAGTAATAATTGGTAAGCCCGTAATTTCACTGGCTTCCTTAAGATATTCAAGACCTTCAATGCCTAAACCTTGGAAGGCATAAGGACTGGTTCTTGGTTTAAAGACACCACCTCTAAGCATATCCACTCCAATAGCCTTTAAGGCTTTTGCAGTTTCAATCACTTGTTCCCTGGATTCCACAGAGCATGGTCCTGCAATGATAATGGGTTTCTCTCCACCAATTACCAAATCACGTACTTTAAATGTTATTTTCTCATGATTCTTTAAAATTTTTCTTTCCATCTTATTGCTTCCTAACGCCTTGAGGCGGTAATTGTTTCACATATTCTTCTAGCTTTATGCCATGTATGATTAAATCCTGATTTAACTCCATTAAAGGTAACAAAACAAAAGCTCTGTTGGTCATCTCCTTGTGAGGTACAATTAAATCCTCTGTTTCAATATGCATATGATCATAAAGTAAAATATCAACGTCAATGGTTCTTGGACCCCACCGAATTAACCTCACTCGGTTCAATTCTTTTTCAATATCCTGACAAACTTTTAAAAGCGCTTCAGGTGATAATGAGGTTTCAAGGTAACAAACAATATTTAAGAAGGTATCTTGATCTAAATATCCAACTGGATCTGTTGCATAATAAGAAGAAACCTCTACCTTATCTATACCTTTATTTTCTTTTAATAAACTTACAGCTTGGTCTAAATAATCTTTTTTGTCACCCATGTTACTACCTAAACCCAAGTAAACCTTATGCATTTCTAAACCTCTCAATTTCCACGGCAAAATAATCAAAAATACCAGGCACTGGTGCTTCAGGTTTTTTGATTTTCACTTTTAGTCCTTTAACAAGGTTAAATGCATTTAAAATTTCAATTGAGATATTTTCAGCTAAAGCTTCCAATAATTTAAACTGCTTATCTTCCACAATCGATTTAACCACTTGATAAACTTCACCATAGTGAACACTCATGGTGATCTCATCAGAAAGTCCAGCAGGTTTTGTATCAACGTACAATTCTATGTCTACAAAAAACTTTTGTCCCAATACATTTTCTTCTTTTAAAACACCATGTGTACCAAAGAAGGCCATATTGGACATGATAATTTTATCATTCTTCATAAAGACCTCTAACAACAGCATCCATCATTCTTGCAGTTCTTACACCTTCTTTAAGATCGTGCACGCGAATAATTTCAGCACCTTTTACAATACCAGTTGCGTTTAATGCAATGGTGCCTTCCAAACGATCATGGGATGGTAAATCCAAAGTCTTTCCTATAATGGATTTTCTTGAAATTCCAAGAAGTACAGGATAACCTAAAGCTTGTAATTCTTCCAACCGATTCATAACTTCTAAATTTTGTTTCACGGTCTTGCCAAAACCAATACCTGGATCTAAAATAATTTTTTCATCCTTAATACCTGCCTCATGGGCAATGGCAATTGATTTTTCAAAGAATTCCTTTATGGCTTCCATAAGATCTGTTTCATATACGGTATCTTCTTGATTATGCATCATAATGACTGGTACATCGTATTCTGCAGCTACTTTGGCAATCTCAGGTTCTTTTTGCAAACCCCAAACATCATTTAAGATATTTGCTCCTGCTTCAAAGGCTGCTTTTGCAACAGAGGCTTTGTAAGTATCAATTGAAATCGGCTTATTAATATAACGCTTTAATTCCTGTATAACAGGTATCACACGTTTCTTTTCTTCTTCAGCATCTACAAATTCAGAGCCTGGTCGTGTAGATTCGCCACCAATATCAATGATGTCAGCATCTGCTTTAATCATTGCAATGGCATGATTTAACGCCGTAGTAACTGAAGTAAATTGACCCCCATCAGAAAAAGAATCTGGCGTAACATTGAGAATACCCATCACCAAGGTTCTCTGGCCTATTTCAAGATCAAATTCACGACAACTTGTTACATATGGTTTGTATTTCTTGTCTAACAAAATGCACTCCTATTTTCCAAAGTTAATTAAAGCCAATGCTTCTGCACGACTCTTGGCATCTTTCTTAAATATGCCTCTAACAGCAGATGTAATGGTTTGACTGCCTGGTTTCTTAACGCCTCTCATAGTCATGCACATATGTTCAGCCTCAACGACTACTAAGACGCCTGTTGGATCCAGCTTATTTACAATAGCATCTGCTACAGCTGATGTCAATCTTTCTTGTAACTGTGGTCGTTTTGCTACGGTTTCTACAACTCTAGCTAACTTACTTAAACCTGTTAACTTACCATTTTTGGGAATGTAAGCAACATGTGCTTTCCCGAAAAAAGGTACTAAATGATGTTCACACATTGAATAAAAAGGAATATCCTTCACTAAAACCAATTCTTCATGGTTTTCTTGAAAAACTGTTTCCAAATGCAATGACTCATCTACATGTAAGCCACCGAAAATTTCCTCATACATTTTTGCTATTCTTTTAGGTGTATCGATCAAACCTTCACGATCTGGATCTTCACCGATTGCTTCTAAAATATCTCTTACAGCGCTTTCAATTTTTGCCTTGTCCATTGATGTTCTCCTTTATTTTGAAATATGATATTGTCCCTTTGCCCAAGTGTTTAAACGTCCACCATAGGGATCCAAAACATGATCAATTATTCTTTCCAATACAATTTGTTTGCCTTTTGCTGTACATTCATATATAAATTCCTTACTCATTCTGCAAAGTTTCTCATCAATGATTTGTAAATGATCAAAGAGATTTTTAGCGCTTGGTTGCCACATAGAACGCAAAGCATAATAATCAGCGATGGTTAAATCAAATAAACGATGCATTAAATAACTCGATACAATAACATCGGACATTCTGTTTTTAACATCCTGTAGTTTATTCGATAAATTAAATCGAATAAACTTGATTTCTTCTTCTTTAATTTGTACAGTACCATTAAGATAAATATCCTTTACACGGTCTATAATACCAAAAATCAATTCATTCACAGCAAAATATACTCTTGCACCAATAATCATATTGACCCAGATCTCTGAACGATCTTCTACTTGTGTAATCAAATCAAAAATAGAAATATATGAAATATCAAAAGGTACATTGTCGATTTGTTCAACTTGTCTTTCGAAGCTTCTGTTGTTGTCATAAACTGCAAGTAAATCAATATCATTTAAATGATCAAAGGACTCCTCTTCTGCTTTGGATGTTTTGCCAACAAGCAAAATAGCCGAAATATGGTCATCTTCCTTTAAGGTCTCAACAATTTCTAAAAATTTATCATAGTAATTCATCATCTAAAGCCTCCATCAATTTTCGAGTAATAGGATTATTCTTGAGATCATAACATCTTGCTTCATATTTTGAAATAGGCATAATACCCATAATTGCATTTGTCATGAATACTTCATCAGCTTCTTCAACGTCTCTAATACTATAATAGCCTATTTTAACAGGAATACCTAGTTTTTTTGATTCTTCAATCACCCAAGCTCTTTGGGTTCCAGGCAAACATCCACAACTTTGATGCGGTGTATAAAGATTTCCATTCTTAACAAAAAAAATATTGGTATAAATGCCTTCAGTAATATGATTTGATTCATTTAAATGGATTAAATCATCGACCTTTTTATCAAGGTATTCTAAATAGTTATTCAAATGTGATGTAAGCTTATGTTGCAAAAGTAAATTGGATGAATGTCTAATAATCGATGAAAGTCCAATTTCATATCCTTTTTCATAGTGCTCTGCTCTGTAGGTATTTTCACGCCAGGAAGACTCTACAAGGACCTCGGATTTGTTCTTGTAAAAGGAAACTCTAACAACACCTTTATTTTCTTGTGAAACCACTTTAAGAAAATCCTCTTCTGTGATAGCAGGCATCTTTAAAAAAGCCAGGCTTTCACTTAGTCTTTTATAGTGTCTATGAAAATTCACAACACCTGAATCTGTTACTTTCAAAGTTTCAAATAGACCATAGCCATAAAGAATTCCTTCATGATGTAAATCACGCATCTTTCACTCCATAATTCAATGTCTTTTTCAAAGCATAAGCTTTTGCTAGAGATTCTTCATATTCAAGCTCTGGATCGGAATCCCATACAATACCACCTCCAGCTTGAAAATAAGCTTTCTCATTTTCTAAGATAAAGGTTCTAATGACAATATTCAAATCCAAGTTTTGATTAAAATCTATATAACCTATGGAACCTGTATATAACCCTCTTGAAGTAGGTTCAAGCTCATCAATCACTTCCATAGCTCTAATTTTAGGCGCGCCAGTTATGGAGCCACCTGGAAAAGTAGCTTTGAGTACATCTGCAATACTATAGGGCTCATCAATTTCAGCCTGAATGGTTGCAACTAAGTGAAACACTGTTTCGTAGGTTTCTAATTTAAAGAGTTCAGTGACTTTTACACTGCCCGTTTTTGCAATTCTTGATAAATCGTTACGTTCCAAATCTACAATCATTAACAACTCAGACTGATCTTTTTCTGAATGAATGAGCTGGTCTTTATTTCTTTGATCGATCTCTGGATCTTTGCTCCTAGGCATTGTACCCTTAATGGGTCTTGTCTCAATTTTTCGATCTCTCACTGAAATAAATCGCTCAGGCGACGATGAACATATATGTCCCGTTCCATAATCAATGTAACTTGAAAAAGGAGCAGGATTCGTCATTCTCAATTTTTCATAAAGTTCCACAGGTTCATCTCTAAGAGGTGCTTCAAATCTTTGTGTCATATTGACCTGATAAATATCACCACTTCTTATATAGTTTCTTACTTTTTCAATGGCCGTGATATAATCTTGCTTATTAAAGTTTGAAACCACTTCTGCTGCAGTTTCGTGACCTTTTAGATAAACTTCTACTAAAGGTTTTTCAATTATTTCTATTAACTTTTCAATTCTCTTTTCACCAAAATTATCGATTGCAGCATCGGTTATGAAAACTTCCTTTGTATCATGATTAATCACAACACCACCATCATAAACGCCAAAAAACATATCTGGCATATCCATATCATCGGTTGTTGATACTGGCAGATCTTCTACGAAAGCTTTTAAATCATATGATAAAAAACCAACACAGCCACCAATAAAAGGCAAATCACTGTTATAATTTTGTTGGTATTGATCTAGGATATGCTGTAGCCCAACAAAGGGATCTGAAACTTCTAATTTTTCTCCATCTAAGGTAATCTTATCACCTTTACACTGAAGAACATGTCGGGGATTACAAACAATTATGGAATACTTGCCAAGGTTCGCATCTATTTTTGATGAGTCAAGAAACATTACATGCTTTTGTTGGCTTAATTGTTTGAAAATATCATTACTATTTAAATGGGTTTCATACGTTCTTATGATCATGATTTTTCTCTCTTTATAAAATTATCTAATAGTTCAAAACCTTGTTCAGTTAATATCGCTTCAGGATGAAATTGAACTCCTGCCATATCATATACCTTGTGTTCAATGCCCATGATTATACCATCCTCTGTTTCAGCCGTAATTTCAAAACAGCTTGGCAGCGTATCTCTGTCCGCAATAAGGGAATGATATCGCGTGACTTTCAGAGGGTTGTTTAAATCCTTAAACAGCCCTTTATTATTATGTGTGATTGGAAATACTTTCCCATGGACTGGTTGTGGTCCCTTTACAATCTTACCACCAAAGGACTGTACCATCGCTTGAAAGCCTAAGCAAATGCCTAAGATCTTATATTCCTCTTTTAATTCTCTTAAAATATCCATACAAACACCAGATTCATTAGGCGTACAAGGTCCTGGTGACAATACAATCATACTTGGATTTAATTTTCTGATTTCGTCAACTGAAATCCCATCATTACGATAAACTACAACCTCTTCATATAGGACTTTGAAGTATTGTACTAAGTTGTAAACAAATGAATCATAATTATCGATCATTAATATCATTTTTTTCTCCTTACTTGCCTATCCAATCAGATTTGATTACAATGGTAATAATCATATGAACAGGGAGGCTTTATGTCTATTGGATTTACCTTTGATGAAAAAATTCTATCAGAAATGTCATTGGATTCTTTTCTTAATCAAATCAAACCAAATTTTAAATCAGTTGAAATTGCACCTGATGAAATTTTGTTGCCTTTTAGCAATTATGAAAAGGTTGCAAAATCCTTTGAGCAACATCACTTTCATATCCCTTACTTTGTAAAAGAAAAACAATATTTTTCTACAGATCATTTTAGTGATTATGAAAGGTTCTTTATCATTGTAGACAAGCTCCGTCAATATTCCATAAAAAGACCAAATATTGTTTTTCACCCCTCTTCTGAAAAAGAAACGTTACAAGCCTGTGACCGTCTATTAAATTTCATTACAAGAAAAAAAATAGACGTTACATTAACCTTGGAAAACATTTCAGAAACCCCTCCTAGTGAACTAAAGAAATATCTGGAGGTTTTCAAAAGTCCTAAGCTTCAAATCTGCTATGATTTAGCCCATGATTATTATAATAAAAATTACGAAGGAATCCATGAAATAAAGGATTACTTAGCATACATTCATCTTCATGGTAAAGATGAGATTAAACATCAATCCATTCAATTCTTACCAACATCGGAAATCCTTAAAATGCCTAAGTCAGTAGATCTGAACCTCGAGTTATTATATGCGACACAACCTAATTATTTCAATACTTTGTTAGAGGATTTTAATTATCTTAACACGCTTTTATAAACTTTCAAAGAAAAACTCCTTATGGTGAATAGTATACCAAATAAGGAGTTTTTTTTAAATATTAGTCTTCAATTGTAACTGCTGTACCATACACCATTAATTCTGCTGCACCTTGCATGACTGCAGAGGTAGCAAAACGAATATTTACTATGGCATTAGCACCAATACCTTCAGCCTCTTTAACCATTCTGCCTAAAGCAATTTGACGAGCACTTTCAAGCATCTCAGTATACTCAGTAATCTCTCCACCGACAAGAGTTTTTAGTCCTGCCATAAAATCTTTACCGATGTGTTTCGATTGAATTGTACTACCTCTTACCATACCAAATACTTCAACAATTTTTTTACCTGGCACTTGTTCTGTGTTTACTAATAACATTGGAGCCTCCTTATTTAATAAATTCTATCAGTGTATCTATTAAAGATTCATGAATTGGTAAATCCGGATTTGTATAGGTACTCATATTTTCATTCAAATCAGAACTGGTTTTCTTCAATACATGATTCATCCCTTCAATGACAACATAATCAACTGGTGTTTCACTATTTTTAAAGGCATTCACCTCATTTTCACCAACCTGTAAATCTTCTGAACCAAAAACAGCTAAAAGAGGTTCATCTACGGATTTTAATACTTCTATAGGATCATAGGCCATCCAAGAAATAAGAAAAGGTTGTACGCTTTCTCTAACCAGTGCTTGCAATTGTGGCGCAATATCCTTAACAATTTGTCCTTGTTTCATTTCTTTAAAAATATTTTCAACAACGGCTAATGTTGCTGCGTCTGTTTGATTTTCCAATTGGTCCATTATCACTTCATCAATTGGATTACCTGCACCCTCTAAAAGTACAATACCATCTAAATCCATTTCTTTTCCAAGTATTTCAGCAATTAAAGCACCTTGGCTATGACCAATAACATAAACTGAAGAGAATCTGGAATCTTCTTTCAACATGTTAGCTAAGAACATTGCATCATCAACAAAATCTTCGAATTTCAAATCCGCTTCACTGATGTTGTTTCCTAAAATTCTCTTATTATATCTCAAAGAAGCAATACCTTTACTTTCTAAGGCTTCTGCTAGATATAAATATGAATTACCTGAAATACCAGCCATTGAATTGCCATCCATGTCTGTTGGACCTGATCCTGCAACGATTAAAACCACAGGCATTTCACTTGCTATTTCTGGTACGATCAATTCACCAGACAATTTAACATCACCATTATTCACACTAATTCTTTCACGATTATCAAATACTACTTTTTCTGTTTTACTTAATTCAAAGTTAAAGCTACTACCGCTTTGTGTATAACTGCCCATGATTTTATCACCGGCATATGTACCTTCAAAGTTAACCACCAATCCACCTAAATCAATGTCAAACTTTACCGAATTACCTTCTACATGCCCTGAAAGCACTTCTAAATCAAATAGTCCCTGCCCAGGAATTGAGAATGTACCTGTTAAAGTATCTTCTTGATTTAAAGTTGTTTCCAAATGTATTTTATTCGTACCTACAGAGATAAAGCCTTCATAATAACCTGATAAGTTAACAGGTTCTTCAGTTTTGGATTGGCAACCTATTAGTGCTAATGAAAGTACTAAGATTAAAAGTATAATTTTTTTCATCATTTTCCTCCTCGTATATCTTTGACAAATGCGGGTTCAAAAAGTTCATTTATTTTTAAAAATTATCAAAAAAAGATAATTGCACAGAATTGAGATCCTCCAAATTTGAAACAGAAATACCTACTAATCTCACTGGAAGTCTTAAATCATATTCTTTTAACAACTCACAGGCAATGTGGTAAAGGTCTTCGGATTCCACAACAGGTATATTAACCGTCTTAGAACGGGAATGAGAATCAAATTGACAGGTTTTCATTTTAATCGTAATTGTTTTTGCTACCATTTGTTTCGTCTTCAAAGTATCACTGATCTTATTAGAAAATTCTAAGAAGTATTTCTTAATCTCCTCTTTATCCTCTAAATCCTTAGACAATGTAGTTTCAGTACCTATGGATTTTCTTTCTCCAGATTCAGCCTCTACAGGTCTCATATCAATGCCATGTATTCTTTCATATATTTCGATTCCATATTTTCCTAAGAAAGATTCTAAGAAATACTGGTCATAACCCAATAAATCTCCAATAGTGAAGATTCCTATTTTATTGAGTTTTTCTACTGATTTTGCTCCTAAACCATGGACCTTTCTAATCGATAAAGGCTTTAGAATATCCGGCATCATTTCCTTTGTAATCCACTTAATGCCATCAGGTTTGTTCCAGTCTGAAGCTAATTTTGCCAAAAATTTATTGTATGAAATGCCGACAGATAATGTTAATCCAATTTCATCTTTCACTCTTTTCTTGATGTATTTGGCGATATACATTGGAGAGTAATATAGAGATGATACATCGAGATAGGCCTCATCAATGGAAACCACTTGTACTTGATCACAAACTTCATAAAGAATTTTAAAAACAGCTTTACTGACTTCACTATACCTTTTGTGATTGCCATGGACAAATATACCATTGGGGCACAATTTTCTCGCTAGATAAGCAGGCTGTGCAGAGTGTATGCCATATTTCCTAGCTTCATAACTACAGGTAGAAACAACACCTCTATCAGATACACCACCTACAATAACCGGTTTTCCTCTATATTCAGGATGATCCAATTGTTCTACTGAGGCAAAGAATGCATCCATATCCACATGTAAAATCTTTCTCTCCATTATTTTCTTAAACCATATCCTCCATAAAGAGGTTTTGTTTCCATTACAGTAATGACCGCATTGTCTTGCAAATGTTTTACCAATTCCAATAATTGTCTAACTCTTTTTCTTTGAACATACATAAATAAGATATAACGATCATGGTTTTTACCTTCGCCTAGAACAAGAGTCACAGCAAAACCAGCCTCTCTAAGATCATTTGCTAATGGCTTGCCATGTTCTTCTTTAACAATAATTTGAACTTGAGATAGTCCAAGTCCTATTTTGTTTTCCAGTAAACTTCCCATGTAATTGCCGATGGCAAAACCTAAAGCATAAAACACGGCTTTAATAGGATCACTCATTAAGTCATTTAAAACAAAAGTAACAATAAACAACCATAGGGTGACTTCCACAAAAGCGACCATTGCGCCAAGCTTTCTTTCACCTTTTGTGATAAAGACTATTCTAAGAGTCATTAAAGTGACTTCAATTATTTTTGCAAATAAGATTAAAAGATATAATAACATATGCCTATGATCCTCCTACTCAGATATGATATCAATGTTGCGTTCTTCATCACCTTGTATTTCAACAATTAACTTATGTGGCAAGCAAACAATGGCTTGCCCTACTTTATCAATGGGATTTTCAAATACGCAAACTTGATTGTTACAGTTTGCTTCTTCAATCCAAACTTTTCCTTTTTCAATTTTTACTATATTGTAGTCATCGCCCTCTTTAAAGGTATAGGAAGATGAATAATCATCTGTTATTTTTATACGTTGAACTACTTTCTGATCATGGGTGATTACAACGTATTTTGTTCCCCCTTGATTGCCTTTTAAAAACAAATATACTGATCCACCTAACGCAACCATGATTAAAAATACGATGATGGCAATATCGCCTTTTTTCATTAGACCTCCTGTATGAAAGTGATGCAACCAATTGGATTTCATCACTATAATTTCCATCTCTATTGTATCACAATAATATGTGATATAATCTTAAATAATCATTAAAGGAGAGTAACATGACAAAAAAAATAATAACCAGTATCATCCTTCTCGTACTAATCTTTGGTATGATTATTTTTCAACATTTCAATGGAGATGAAAAATCCATTCATCAAACCTATTTCTATTTAGGCACTATTATTGATATCACTTTATATGGTACGGATAATCCTGCTGATTTAGAACCGATCACTGAATTAATCCATTATTATGACAATCTGTTTGATCGTCACAATGAAAAAAGCGATGTTTATCAGCTCAATGCATTAAAGAGCTATGAAGTTCACGAGGAAACTTATCATATAATCAAAACCAGTCTCAGCTATTCAGAATTTTCACAAGGAAAATTTGATATTACCATCAATCCCATTGTTGATTTATGGCAAATCGGAACGGAAAATGCTCGTATACCTGAGCAAAGGGAAATTGATGATGCTTTAGCCCATGTCGGTTACAAACAAGTCCATTTAGGCGATCATCATTTCGTCACTTTAGACGATGGTTGTTCCATAGATTTAGGCGCTATTGCAAAAGGTTTCATTGCAGATGAAATTGCTCAAACATTAAAAGACAATGGCTTTACTAGAGGATTAATTAACTTAGGTGGCAATGTTTTTGCTTTAGGTCAACCCAAAGATACTGACAACTGGATCATAGGTGTAAAAAATCCAGTACTCAACCAATCTAATGTCTTGTTATCCCTTGCATTACATGACAAATCAATTGTTACCTCAGGGATTACAGAAAGATATTTCATTGAAGACGATATCCTTTATCATCATATTTTTGACCCTAGAACCGGGTATCCCATTAATAATGATATACTCAGTATAACCGTTATTACAGATACCTCCTTTGAAGGCGATGCATTATCGACCAGCTTATACACTTTAGGTGTAGAGGGAGCAATTAATGCCGTGAAAACTTTAAAGGATGTTTCGATCATCATTGTTAAGAAAGATAAGGAAATCTTAGTTTCAGAAGCAATCAAAGACAAAGTGGAATTATTTGATGACAGTTTCACGATAAAAACAATTGAATAGAAGGATTTGTAAGCATTTTCATGTTTGAAACCAAAAAAATAGCTGTTCCTATGAACAGCTATTCGTATATATGGTCTATAGTTTTGACCGATTCATAAGCACCCAGGTATCTATAACCATAATAACCTACAACACCAAGATAAATCAGTGTAAAAAATGGTATATTCACACCTACAAACCATCTCATTACCATCAGAATATTTGCTGGCAGCATCGCATAAATACCGAGTTTATAACAAGAACCTGTTAAAATGTCTTTTCTCATAAAACCATTTATAATTACAATCATTACCCAAGCTACTAAAGATAAGAACAATAGGAAAAGCAAGAAGAGAACTGCCAATACAATCATCACAGGGAAAAATAATCCTCTTAAAAAATCTACAGTTGTTAGAATGTTTTCTTTCGTAAAATCTTGTTCCTGTACACCGCTGGCATTAGAGAAAGTACTAAAAAGTATGACATCTTCACGATCATATTTCAATCCATCTTTACGGATGACAAAGACCTCACCATATTTCCCTTTTATCATCGAATCTGTCATAGAATAATGTATGTCATACACTACTTTAATATCTTCTTGCTGATAAAATTTAACAGCAGTATCATCTGAAATCAATTCACCATGTGAAATTGTAAATTCAGGTAAACTTCCAACAATGGTTTCAACTTGATCCATTCCACGATTAAATTCTGGTTTAACCGATACCGAAGTCCATATGCCTGCAAAGACAACAAACAATAAAAAACTCATCATGAGTACACCAAATGCCTTTGAAGACTTTTCCTCTGCAATCCTGTTTGAGAAACTAAAATCTGTTAGAGCCAAGACGATTCTTTTAATAGGATTCATTTTTTCCATTTTTACCTACTTTCTATGTTGCAAATACTTTTATATCCATAGCCTACTACATAAGAAATAAAAGAATCCAAAGATTCTTTTTCTGTAATCCTATGATTCTTTTTTCTTTACCAATCTAAAATATGTATTAATTTGCTTTGAAAATAACGTATGATATATCAAAACACTTTCCAATAACAATAAAGCTATGGTTACACCAATAGGTTCCAAATCCAATCCTTCAAACAAGAAAACGACAAAGGTGTTTCTCAGTAAAAAAGCTAGAATTAAGGTTTCAACACCTGCCAAAATCATACGACTGCGATGTTTTCTCTTTAAAAAATCACTTAGTACATAGATTGCCATCAACACAATCACAAAGGATAATACCACTTTGACCCCAAAGGGAAACTTCATGGATAGTCCCAGTTGATCTCTAAGAAAAGATGGGTTGATTAACAAACGAAATGCAATAAACAATCCCATAAAAAGATTACCGAAAGCGACTAATAATGCCGTTAATCGATCAAAATGCCATAGATATCTTTTCTGATTCATTTTATACACTACCTTTCTCATCTATCATAATATTTATAGAAATAAAAGTAAAGAATCTAGAGAAATGTCTTGGAAGAAAATTCAATTTTTTTTGCATAGTCATCATAATTCTGGGTAACTATTCTATAGGGAGGTGGCTTTATGAAAAATATCAAAATCGCCATACAAAAAGGATTAGACGAAGTAAAACAAGTATTAATTAATGAAGGCTTTGACGTACATGATTATGATTCTCCAGGACTTGATGCTGATGTTACAATTGTAACAGGTATTGACGAGGCATATGAAGAAATAGAGCCTGTACAATTTCACAAAAATGGGGATCGAAACATGCTCGTGATCGATGCAACCAATGTAACACCAGAAACTGTTTTAAAACGCGTGCACCAATATTACAAGTAAAAAAAATGGGATAGGGAAATTTACAAATAGTAAAACCACGCTTTCGCGTGGTTTTTGTTTTACATCATCTCTTTTGCCATAAAATATAAGTTCTTTACACCAGCGCCAGTGCCACCGTTTGAATAGTAATCACTAGCACTCGATACCCAAGATGTACCAGCAATATCCATATGAATCCATGGTGTATCACCTACGAACTCACCAATGAACATCCCTGCTGTAATCATACCTGCCATACGTGTTGCATTGACAAGATCTGCTTCCTTATGTTTTAGAATTTCGTAGTATTCTGGAAAAACTGGCATTCTCCAAACTCTCTCACCCGTTAATTTTGAAACCTTATCAAGGGATTGATAGAATTCATCATTGTTTGAAACAATACCAGTGGTTGTTGTGCCAAGGGCAACTAAACAAGCACCAGTCAATGTTGCAATATCAATAACCTTTGTTACTTTTTCATCTTTAATGATGTAATCAACAGCATCAATTAATGTTAAACGACCTTCTGCATCAGTGGATTGAATAAAGATTGTTTTACCACCTCTTGAGCCAATAATATCCCCTGGTCGGTATGCACCACCTGAAATCATATTTTCGCACGCTGCAATTACAGCTGTAACATTTACATTTAATTTTTTCTCCGCTATGGCTTTCATCGCACCAATAACAGCAGCTGAACCACCCATATCGCTTTTCATGGTGATCATACCATCTTTTGTTTTAATGGAGTAGCCACCTGAGTCATAGGTCAAGCCTTTACCTACTAAACCTAAAATTTCTTCAGACTCTGGATTGCCTTTATAAGTCATTACAATAAATCGAGGTTTGTTGTCAGAGGATTTTGCAACTTCCCAATAAGCGATCATATTCATTTTTTGAATATCATGCTCATCGAAAATTTTCACTTCAAAACCAGATGATTTACCCGCTTGCTCAGCTGCCTCAGCTAAAGCAATTGGATTTAAAACATTTGCAGGTTCATTGACCAATTGGCGTGCTAATACCGTTGCTTCACCAAGAATAGCACCTTCCTTCATAGCTTCTTTATGGGTTGTCATCAGGTGTACTTCTTGAATGGTATTTTCTTTTTTATCTGATTTGTAAGCATCAAAATCATATTGTGTAACCACCAAAGCCTCACTGATCAACAAAATTTCATGTGCATCCATTTCTTCAGCTAAAATAGCGACAGATGTTGCTTTATTACCTTTTGCCTTTTTTACCACTTTTGCAATGTACTTCTGTAAATCCTGTACTTGAGGATGTTCATCTTCACCTAATCCGATGATCATATAGGTTTCAATTTTATCACTTAAAACTGGAATCTCTATGATTTCACCTTTTTTACCTTTATAATCTTTCAATTTCAAGAACTGCTCAACTGTTTCAGGTAAATTCATTGTAGTTTGTAAACCTGCTTTTTCATGATAAAAAATACCATAAACATCAGCAGGTTGCATTTGTGTCATTTGCTTAATCATATGCTACTCCTCTCTAAAATAGTTTTTATAATTGTTGTAAGTTATTCTTTCGCCAAAGATAAAATAACCTGGTTCCAAATTCATTTCATAATACGAGATGCCAAAATGCAAATGTGAGCCTGTAGAAAAACCTGTTGTTCCCATCTTCCCAATTAATGTGCCCGATTCAACAACTTCCCCTGCTTCAATTAATCGTTCATTCAAGTGAAAGTAGGTTGTGAAAATACCATTGCCATGGCTGATCACAATGGTGTTACCCGTTACTTGAAGATACATGGACAATGCAACCGTACCTTCTCCAGCTGCAATAACATCCGTACCAATTGCATTCGCAATATCCCAACCTGCATGATGATAAGATGTCGGTTTATTATTCACATAACGATTCACACCAAACTCTGTCGTTAAACGTCCATAAGCAGGCAAAATAAAGATTTGTTCAGAAAAATTATTTACATCAGGATGCACACTTTCTTTCAACGCACCTTTATAATACTTGTTATATTCTGCATAGGCTTCAGCAGTTTGTGTGGATTGTGTCGTTTTTTCATCTACGGTTAAAAATTGAAGTTCAAAATCTCGACTAACAACTTCTAAGGTTTTTGTGAAAACCTCACCATCAGCAGTGACTGTAAACTCATAAGTTCCAAGATCCGTATAGTAAGTTGATGGAATAAAGCATACATATTGATCATTAATGGTTTTAAAACTCAACCCTTCCATATAGGATTGATATAAGGTCAAGGAATCTGGATCATTTAAATGGTCTACAAGGATCACTGTTGTTTCACCTTGTTCAACAATTGGTTTTTGAAGACTCACAAAGACTGGCAAATCATAATTAACCATAAATTGTGTTGTACTTTCCCCTGAAAGGTGCTTGTCTTGCCAATTTAAAGTCATCTCAATCCTATACAACCCTTCATGATCGAAAACAAAATCCTTCAAATCACCTTGGTGAATCAAAACATCTTCTTCATCATAAATGGAGGTGGACATGCCATTAAATGCTTTACTTGAAATCAACTCAAATTCATTATGGGATGAAGCTGTTGTAAAAGTAAAACTTTCACCTAGGCTCTTGGATGTTTCATACCACTTTTCATCTCCTAGTTCATATTGCCATCGAAATTCTGTTTTCGTATCGACAGGTGAATCGTTTATCAATAAGGTAATTTCAGGCAAGTATTGGTACTCGTATAAACTTGAGGCATCATCAAGACCATATAAATAATGTGCTAAATCCCCTTTTATAACATAATATTTATTGGATTGAAGTGATTTTATATGTACATTTTCATAATTATCATTCAAGAGTACTTGGAAAGCCAAATCATTTCCAAACTTCTTTTCCAAATTAACTTCCCATTTCAAATAGTACTCGGTAATAGATTCTTGTGATGCCTCATCTAATCTTAACAGCGTATCTTTAAAAAGTTGTACAGATGAATCATTTAAATTCAAAGTTTCCCCATTGAGTATAATTGAATTAATATTGTTATTATTAAAATCATCTGCATTTATATATAACAATGCCATTAACCCCATAATGACTATAGGAAATAGTAAAAATAATAATCGTTTCATAAACACCTCTAGATATTATTATAACAGATTCCACAAAAAACCCCCATTAAATACAAAAAAAAGCGTGACTAATCATCAGCCACACCCCATTTTTTTTGTCGAGCTTTAGTCTTTCTTTTTTCCTTATCCTTTTTAGAAGACACAATACTCTCCTTATGTTTATTCTTTTTTTCAAAGTACTTTAATTCTCTCAGCATCAATTGATAATTTTTGTATCTTTTAATCTCAAGACTACCAACCTCTATCGCCTCTAAAACAGCACATCCGGGCTCATTTTTATGGGTACAATTGCTAAATTTACAACTTTTCATTAACGCTTCAAGATCTTCAAAACCATGATTTAAACCATCATCTGCATCCATAAGAGCAAATTCTCTCATACCCGGCGTATCCATGATCATCCCTCGTTCAGTGATAATCAGCTCTCTATGGGTTGTTGTATGACGGCCTTTGTCATCATTTCTAAGTCCATTGGTAAGCATTAAGTCCTTGCCAATTAAGGTGTTGATTAAAGTGGATTTTCCTACCCCTGAAGAGCCGATTAAAGCAATGGTTTTACCGGGTTGGAAATAAGGTTCAATTTGTTCCATGCCATCCTTTTCCAATGCACTTACGACTATGGTTTTTGCACCATAAGTTATGGTTTCAACCCTTTCCGTTTTTTCTTCATAATTAGGGCACAAGTCCTTTTTTGTTAAGACTACAATGGGTTCTGCACCTGATTCCCAGGCGCCAACCATATATCTCTCCAGTCTTCTTAAGTTGAAATCCTCATTGAGGGACATGACAACAAAAAGATAATCCATGTTGGCAGCTACAGTTTGGGCATTTAATCTTGTACCTGCTTCTTTTCTTAGAAGTGCAGTTTTTCTCAATAAAACTCTTGTGATCAAATGCAAAGTTTCATCTTCGCTAGACATGAAGACTACAAAATCACCAATACTGATTGATAGTTCTTCTTGCCTTAATTTTCCCTTTAATTCAGCAGAGAGTATACCTTGTTCAGTTGCCAAAGTATAGTGGTTTTGTGCATATCGAATGACACGGCCTACTTTTTCATTTGCTTGGATTTGTTCTTCAAAGAACAAATCCATTCCTATTGTTTTTAAATTCATGTTATGGTCCTTCCATTTCTAAATTTTGGGCATAAAAATACCGTAGTGACCTACGGTAACATGAATTTGAATTAAAATGTCCACCGCAGGTATGTTTTTATTTTGTTTTCATCTTTGTTATTCATCATTAATTTTCTCATAAAACATACCTCCTCTTTCTGTTGATTTGTCTTTATCTTAGCATAGGCTTTTCCAAAGTTAAAGTTACAGAAGTATTACACCTCTATTCCCATTATAAGTCAATTTTAAAACGACAAGTCATATCTCCCTTTAAAACAGAATTTAAAACTGTAATCTTAAGGGGACGACCAAGAATCATTTCAAATGGTTTCTTTGCAAAACCAGCAGAACAGTAACACCAGTCTGGATCCACCTTTTCTCCTGTTAATATCGCTGCTCTTGCCAAACCACAATGACAATAAGCGTGTCTTTTCAACTGATTGTCTTTTTCATGTAAATAACTCACTGTATCATAAGGTATTTTAGTGATGTACAAGGCTTCATCTTTTAATACAGCCGACAACATTTCTTGATTGGCTTTCACAAAATCAACAACTTCTTGTGTAATAACCTGCTCAAACCAGATTTTATTTTCATCAGCATGTTGCTGCAGTTCTTGAACTTTTCTATCATGACGTTCTTTTAAATAATCTTCTAAGGATGTAGAAGCTATGTACTGTTGAACTTCCTGATCAAAGGCCTCATCTGGTATACCATGGTGATTGTCTGCCAAAACTTGAAAGGTTTGTTCTTTTACATGTTCCTTTAAGAATCGAGTCATTTTATCAGCATACTTTGGTAAAGCCTTCATAGGTGTGCCTTCTACTGGATATTCAAATTCCGGAAGTGATACTGAAGAAACAGCCTTTGCCTTATGATAAATACTTTCTAAAACGCCAAAGGATCCCAGTAAGGTTAAGCCATAAACATAAACCTCTTGATTGATAGTTTTCAAGCTCTTAAAGATCTCAATTAACTCATTCCGTGTCAATTCTGTTAAATTTAAAAACATTTCCATATTTTCTATGGACATATGTTCCCGATCAGTTTTTATCTCTTCTAAATATAAATCCAATAATAAATTACCGTCCATATGACCTCTTTTCATCTTTTTTCTTTATCCTATTTTTATTCTATGATAAATTTCTAATAAAAACCTGATATTTTGTGCGAAAAAAAAGAAGCACTACTCATGCTTCTTTTCTCCGTCTTTGGATTTAAAGACTTCCTGTACACATTTCTTACAGATGTAATGTGCCTTAAATTCTTTTAACTCTTCCTCTGACGAACAGATTGTACAATATGGTGTTTTTTTATGTTGCTTCATAAAACCTCCTTATTGCACAATATCGCTTCAAATCAAGTATACTACAAAATATTTTCAATAATAAAACTTTTAGTAGAAATTTGTTAGTCTTTTACAATGGCTTATAATGACTGGTATCCCCTTCTAGTAGAATCTTAATAACATCATCATTCACTTCTAGTAATGAAAGATTTGTAGCTCTCATAAAAGCACCTTCCCAAAATTCATTGACGGAATAGCCTTTTACATAAGCTAAAATACCCTTTAATAATATTGCATGGGCAACAATGAGAACTGTGCCCTTTTGATGTTTTTTTATGATCTCATTTAGGATTAGACGACCTCTTTCAATGATCTCTTCAAAGGATTCTTGATCATTCGCAACAAATCTCTCAGGATGATGCCAAAAGTGATCAAAATCCTCAGGGAATTGCTTTTCTATATCCACATGATGTTGACCTTCCCAATTTCCTAAATCTATTTCCATGAGATCATCATATGTTTCTATAGGAATATTTCTATCGCCATTAATTATTTTTGCTGTTTCCATTGCACGCCCACTTGGACTAGTACATATGAAATCAATTGTTTCATCCTTAAGTTTTTCAGATAACCACTCTGCTTGTTGTCTACCTAAATCTGTTAAATCAGAGTTTTTTCTCCCCTGTATTTTACCTTCCAGGTTCCATTTGGTTTCACCATGACGTGTCATATAGATTTTCATAACCAGTTTTTCCTTTCCAGTAATGCTATAGATGCCTTTAAATCTACAACGGATTTTACTTCAATTACAGCAAATGCCTCTTTTACTTTCGCTTCAGTTAAAAATCCATCGATATCTAACTCCCCTTCATACAGAGGCAGATGATTTTTTTTAGCTGTCCCATCGTGGATATGATAATGAATAATTTGACTTTTATGTTTCGAATAGTATTTTAAGTCTTTATAGCCACTGGTTATATCATGACCAATATCATAAGTCAAAGCAAAAGAAGGCGATTGTAGAAGAATACTTAAAGCCTTCTCAATAAAAGAATACTCTAAGATACCTGTGTTTTCCAAAAGTAAAACCCCGTCAAAGTGATCTTCTACAAAGGTTTTAAAGGATAATACATTTTTCAAGTACGCTTCTTCATAACGCTCATAAAGCATCACTTTTTCCTTTGGTAATTTAAAGTGAATGCCTTCAGATAAATGCATGTTGAGTCGATCAACACCTAATGCTTTGGCAATAAGAAACACATTGCTTAAATGTTTAAGATAACCATTTCTAATAATCGGATCAAACTCACATATATCTACACGCTCTCCAATGTGAATCGTTGCAAACTTATTGTACTTTTTTAGCAATTCCTTCAGAGACTTAACATCCATGTGTGTCGAATACTCTGGCAAATTCATGTTGATTTCAACAAAATCAAGTTTAAGCTTTTCACAAAGTTTTAGATTTTCTTCAAAATTATCACATTCAACTAATGTTGGCATTCCAATTTTCATGTCATTCTCCTCATCCCCCCAAATTATAACAAAAAAAGCCCTACAAAAGTAGAGCTTTACGAAAAACTAAATTAATCAAAACTTACACGTTTCTCAAATAAGAAACCAACTATAAAGAATATTGCACCCACAAACAAAGCAAAACCTGCAAGCAATCCCCACATAGATAGACTAGTTTTAACAGCATCACCAACTGTCATTAAAATAGAGCTTAAGAATCTGATCATCAAATAATTTAAGCCAATATAAATACCAATGGTGATTAACCAACCTAATTTTGCTTGGGAAAAGAAAGATCTAAAAATCGCAAAAGAAAGATATACCATTAAAATCATTAAAGTTGATTGTAATACATTGCCGATGATCATATAAATAAGTGCATCGGTTGGCATAGCGAAGATACTGTCTATGATGCCTTTCATAATATCAAATTTGGTTAAGAATTCAAAGGCCTTAATGACAGATACAAAACCGATAAAACTTGCTGCAAAAACCTCAACCAGTGATACAATAACCTTTGACCCTATCTTTGTATAGGCTGTCATTGGTATAGAAAAATATAAATCTCTTGATGATTGCTTTGCTTCCAGTCTCAAGTTGTTTACAGCACCAATAATTGAGGCAAAAAACAAGCCTGAAGCCAAAATGATAAAGAATATGATTTTAAAACCAAAGGTTTGAATCAAAAGATCCATATCAAAATTACTCATATTCATGTTATCCATAACACTTCTAATCTCTTTATTCCATTTAAGTAAAAATCCAAAATAGATTAAAAAGTACAAACCCAATATGCCAAGTGAAGTCTTCCATTTCCTTTGAATTTCGTAATTGAATAGTCTAATCATTTTTATAAACCTCCTTATACAAATCATGAATTGACATTTGTCTTTCATTGCGTAAGGTTTCTGCATCTCCCATAAGTTCAAGACGACCTTTTCTAATGAAAATAACATCGTCTACAATCTTTTCAAATTCATGAACCAAATGACTGGAAATGACAATACACTTATCGTCTGCAACTTCTGAAGCCAACATTTCCAAAATCATATCCCTTGAAATAGGATCAATACCATTTAAAGGCTCATCAATTAAGTAAAGCTCAGCTTTTCTTGCAAGGGTTAATGCCACTTTTAAACGTCCTCTTTGACCTGTAGATAAGGACTTTATCGTGGCATTCGGTGACAAGTCTAAGACTTCTATTGCTTTTAATACCTTTGAGCGATCAAATCCAGCAAAAAAAGATTCATAGAAATTAATCGTTTGCTTCACTTTCATCCATGGATACAAATGGGATTCTGTAGGCATGTAAGCTACAGTCTGCTTAAGTAATTTGCCTTTTAATTTTGTTTCAAAACGAATTTCACCTGAAGTTTTTTGAAGTAAACCAGATAATATTCTCATCAAGGTAGTTTTTCCACTGCCATTGGGACCTAACAAGCCTATAATTTTCCCTTTTTCGAAAGTCACTGAAAAATCATTTAATGCTTTTACAAACATATAACGTTTATTCAGATTCTTCACTTCTAATGCAATCATTTTAACCTCCATTCAATTTTGCTTTCAATCTATCTAATATCTCATCATTGCTATAGCCAATTTCAGTCATTTTAGAGATAAAATCCTCTATGATTAATTTAGAAGCATCATGTCTTAACTGTTTAACAAGACTTTCATCTTCAACGATAAATCGACCAATTCCCCTTTGGCTATATGCTAAGCCTTCCCGTTCCATTTCTTGATATGCCTTTTGAACTGTATTAGGATTTACTTTTATTTCTGCTGCAAATTCTCTAACACTTTCCAATTTGTCACCAGGCTTTAAAATTCCTAATATGACTTGTTTCTTAATCAGTTCAATGATCTGCAAATAAATCGGGATATGATTTTCAAAATGCATAGAACCTCCTCACTAGTGTTCTAGTTAAATAGTACACTAGTATTTTAAGGATGTCAAATAAAAAAAACTCTAAATGAATAGAGTTTTTTACTTCCAAATATTATATAAGATAAAAATAAAAAGCATTGCTGCAAAACCAATCCATATCCAATAAGGAAATTTCATCGGGTTTTCAGTCACCTCTACAACAGGATCCTCAACCTTTTTATCAGCTTCAAGAAAAGTATTTGCTTGATCTAAATCCTTCTCATCCACTAAAATCAAAACGCCTTCTCCTTCATAGCCCAGATAAATATCCATATGTTCTGGTGTATTCTGATCGGCTAAAAAAACTTCAATACCTATTTCTGCTAACATATCTTTGATCATTTCACCTTCAAAGATATGACTAACGGTTTTCAATTTCACTAAATTCATATTGCCTCCACTAAAACATAGATTTTTCTAGTTCTCGGTCCATCAAATTCACAGAAATAAACAGATTGCCATGTTCCAAGTATACACTTGCCTTCATGGACAATAAGCTGCTTTTCAACGCCCATCAGAGAAGATTTAATATGAGCGTGACTATTACCTTCAAAGTGTTTGTAATTTCCATGAATAGGATAAACTTGATTCAAGGTTTCAATAATATCTCTTTTAACATCAGGATCCCCATTTTCATTGATGGTAATCCCAGCAGTTGTATGTGGACAATACACTAATAACTTACCACTTTTAATGTTACTTTTCTCAATTGCATCCTTCAGATAATGATCAAGATTGACAAACTCTTGCATTTTGCTGGTTTTTAAAACATACTCAAATAACATTAAATCACCACAATAACTTCCTGAACCAGTTTCATCATATAATCCTTTTCCTCATGAGCGTAAAAATCCATAAGAGAGTTGCTGACATGAATGAAAATCTCAAGACCAGCATCTATTCGGTCATGTAATGTGGATTGCGTGAGACCAAAGGCAATAGGTGCCAATTCCCTAATGGGATCTTTATCTTCTAATTGATTCACAACAGCATCATAAAATTCGTTATCAGAGCCTGTACAGATTTGATCTCTTAAACGTATAACATAAAACATACCATAAGTTAAGCCATAAATACCATTCAACATTTTACCCACATGATTTGATTTTAATCCTTCTACTGACTTTTGGACTTCCTCTAAAAAACCAATGAGTTCTTCCTTTGCCTTATGTTTACTGTGTTCTTTTAATACACTGGTCCATTGAAAAGCTTCCATGTCTTCTTTTAGCTTGGATAAGAGATGCTCTGGATCGTACAAGATTTTCATTCTTTTAAAAGTTTCAACAGCATACATTAATTCGTTAACATTTTTCTTATAACTTAAAAGCATTTCAGGAGTTTTAAAACTAATGCTGAAATAATGCCCATTATAAATCTTAATCATACCTTCTCGAGGCTCAGATGTAATAAATAGTAAATCTATATCACTCAGTTTCTTTTGTTCATTAATGGCATAACTACCCGTTATGGCAAGGGCTAAATAATTATTTACTGGGTTTTTGCTTAAGAATTCCATTATAAAATCTTCCATAAATCTACCTCCACTACTATTGTACAGAAAAAATGAAGGAATAACCATGGGAATCTTTTAGGATATCTACTATAATGAAATCAGGAGGGGCTATGAAAGACTTACATCAAATCCACCAAGATTCAAAAAGATATTATATAGAAGCTTCATTGGCCTTTTCAGGCAATGAAGATATGAAACAAGGTGTACAAGCTTTAGGCATTGTTTTGCTTTATTTTGAAAATAGTATTGAAAATGAATGGATTATACGTGATACACGAAACTTTATTTATGATCTGCTCAAAACATTACCTAATACGACTTCCAAGAAATTATTAAAGGGCTTATTAAAAATTATTAAATAGGAGGTTTTATGAAAATTCAATTTATTGGTCATTCTGCTTTTTACATTGAAAGTAATGGATTTAAAGGTTTAATTGATCCCTTTATCACAGGAAATCCATTAGCAACATTAACGGTAGATGATTTTCCCGAAATCACGCATATTTTTGTAACTCATGGCCATGGTGATCATCTTGGTGATACTGTAGAACTTGCAAAAAAACATCAAGCATTGGTTATCACTAATTTTGAAATCGCTACTTTTTTAGGTGCACAAGGTGTTCAGGCTCACCCGATGCATATTGGCGGTCGCAAAACCTTTGATTTTGGAACAGTTAAACTTACCCCTGCACTTCATGGTAGCGGTATACATACGGATCATGGTATTGTCGATGGTGGTAATCCAGGTGGTTTTGTTATTACCGTTGATGGTATTACCCTCTATCACGCAGGTGATACAGGATTAACCATGGATATGAAACTTTTGGCAGATGAAAATATTGATGTGGCAATGATACCAATTGGCGGAAATTTCACCATGGATATTCGTGATGCAGTTAAGGCCGTTGAATTTGTCCAACCTAAAAAAGTTATTCCGATGCACTACAATACCTTTGGATTAATCCAGGCAGATCCTGAAGTTTTTAAAAGGGAAGTAAAAAATTCAGAAGTGATCCTTTTACATCCGGGAGAAAGTATAAGTATTTAAGAAAACAGACCAATTTCATTTTGGTCTGTTTTTTAATCCATTTCTAATATTCGTCTAATTGCAACTTAAATTCCATCGTGCATAATGTTCTCATAAGGATGATTATTTTAAGGAGGACAATATGGAAAACAAATTACGTAAATCAAATGATAAAATGGTACTTGGTGTTTGCAGTGGCATCGCTGAATATTTCAACATGGATGCAACAGTCGTAAGATTACTACTTGTATTATTTACAATACTTGGTGGCAGTGGCTTACTCTTTTATATTATCGCAGCAATTGTTATGCGTCCCGCTATATAAGTTCCAAATAATTGATAGGAGCACCTTTTCTAAAGGGTGCTTCTTGACTGTGTTGAGGATATCCTACTGCTACAGCATAAAAAGGTGTATAACCCTCAGGTATATCTAATGCTTTTACTGAAGGATGATTTGGATCATTTAAGAACACATTGGTTACAAGACCATTCCAACAAGTCCCTAAGCCCAAGGATTCAGCCATTAAAAGCATGTTCTGAACAGCTGCCGAACAATCAATTATCGACGATCTTAATTCAGTTTTACCTGAAACCACCACAACCACTGGTGCGCCATAAAACAAATCAGGTCTAGAGCCAAGTTTTTGATGGGTTGGATTTTCACTATTTAACAACCAAGCCTTTGTGGTTTCATTTAAATCAGTTGCCAAACCAGGATTACTGATTACTGTAAAATGCCATGGTTGACTATTATGGCTGCTTGGTGCCCAGATGGCTGCTTCTAAGATCAAGTCTAATTTCTCTTTTTCCACTTTCTTGTTTTCATAAGCTCTAATACTTCTTCTGTTTTTTATGATATCCATCATATCCATTTCATTCACTCACTTTCAATTCTATAATATTTGATTCGTCTTCGTTGACCAAACTTATCTTAACATCGTCATGATCTCTATACAATTGTGAAATCCTATAGTTTTCCTCAATGGTAATGGGTACAATTTCACTTTCAAAAGTTTCCATATCCATTTTGAAGAGTAAACCGTCTTCTCCTTGACCATAAGCAAAACCTTTCACATAATAAATGGTTTGATTTAAATCCCATACAAATTGGAAAACACCCTCTTGATTCAAGGAATTAAAATTGGTTAAATTTGTTAAGGTTCTCTCATCAAAAGAATAAAGATACAGGTTTTTAATCACTTGGTTTTGATAGGGACCAATAAAGAATATCTGTTGGTTTTGTACCACTGGTGTTGATGTAGGTTCATCATATAGGATTTCCATGTGACCATTTTCTTCATAGACAAGAGGGTTTCCTTCATGAAAATATAAAACACCCTTCGAAAATGGTATGGATTCGTAGACTTCACCTTGATAGTGTAAACCATCTTCAAACAAATAGGGTTTACGATCCTTCATGCGATCCAATAAATAAACTAAACCTTCAGAAACAACATCCGTCACTTCATCCTGAGGCGGAAGAAAAAGTTCCAAGTAAGCCAAATCAGGATTTTTAGCCAACAGGGTTTTAAAAGCATTGGTTTTAAAACCTAAGATAAACTTATTATACATTGCAGCATAAAATTCCAAAGTTTCATCTACAATTTCATATAAATTATAATCCTCTGTTAAAGGTGCATATGCTGTTGTAATGGTAGCAAAGACATCCTTCATATCTTGCTTCATTAAAAGGTAACCCATTCTCTGGGAAATAATTTCAGTAAACTCATAGGGATCTTCCTTCAAATCATAATAAAGATGGATCTGATTATCTTTTAAGGAGATATACTCAAAGTCTGGGTTGAACACTTGAGATAAGGTAAACTTGATTTCCTCATTATTAAAATCGTGTTTTGTCGCATGCATCCACAAAACCCTAAGGTTTTGTGTGGATAAAGCCTCATTCACATAATTGGCTTTTCCCTTTAATCTTTGACTCACTTCAGGCCAAATCTTTTTTTCATAGTCTTTAAAAGCATCCACATAAAATGCATCAATTTCCTTAAGGGTATCTAGTTGATCTACAAATAAAGAATCCCATAACGACATAGAGGTCTCATTGAAATAATCTCTTATATAGCTTTCATTGCTAAGACCTTCAAAGTAAATTTCCACTGGGTCTACAGACTGTTCTTTCAAAGCAGTTTCCCAGGCCTGAAAATAATCTTCCCATGCTTTCACCGTTTCAAAGTTTTGTGACACTGGAATATAATAATAGATTTGAGGATAAAGGTAATCAATGCGATGGGTATACAAAAGGTCGTACCAAGATACAATCAACTGATAATCAATGAGATCAATTTTGTCATAGACCAAGGCTTCGTAAGTTCGATTTTCAGAAGCAATTGCCCACATATGATCCGCAAAGTTACTACCTATTTCAAAAGTTACATAATCCTGTATATTCCACTGATCTGGTTTTACTGTCTTTTCTGAACATCCTATCAACAAAATGAAGATCAGTAAGCTAAGACATAAAAGTTTTATAATTTTCATAGGTTAAGCTCCCTCGATTTTCATATGCCAACTGGTTTATCATTTCTTCCATAAATCTTAGCTTTTTCTCAATAATGGACTTTCCACTTTTAGTTTGTGCAATTTCTATTAATTTGTATCCAAAAGCAATTTCCTTAGTATGCATTCTCTCTTCCAAATCATGAAAGAAAAAAGCAGTCTCTCTATTGATCCAATTACTGGACATCAAAACAGATTGTACACCAAATTCCTCGATGATATCAGCATCTTTAATGAATTTCAAGATTTCATCCTCATGGATTTCACTTTTATCGGAATGTTTTTCAATCCAGAACAATATTCTTTTAACAACTTCTTCATTAAAATGCTGTTCTAAAAATCCTTTCGACAAGACAGCACTCTTTTCAGCATGTAAATTCTTTCCTTCCACAGTTCCAATATCATGTAAGATACATGCCACTTGCATCATTAAAAACTCATTTTCATCAATAGAATTCTTTTCGCTTTTGTAAATCTCTTCTGCCAGTGCTTTAACGCGAAGACCGTGCTGTAAAATATGAAGTCCTGGTGTTCTCCAGGGATGAGAAGATTCAAAATCTAGTTTTTTATCTTTTACCTTTAAGATGACAAAAGCAATTGCTTCATCGATAATCCTCATGTATACCTACCTCAATATCAAATGTTTGCAAAGTAATGTGATCATGTAATGTTTTATAATAGGTTGTACTATTGCCATTATCATTTAAAGTGACATCATCATTTTTCATATCATAGGTTAAGATCCTTACATCGCTGCCATCTTTACTATGGGTACTGATGATGACTTGGTCTAATAAATAATCTGAAGTGGCATCAAAGTAATATTTATAAGTGGTTCTTTGTGAAATATCCTCATAATATAAAATCAAATGGTTCTCTTCAATGTTTATTTGGTTAACTTTTAACTTCTCATCATTGATATGCTCATTGACATAGATTAAATCAAAGCTTGAACCATTCCCAATGAAAACCAAAAGAAATTGCTTTTCTTCATAAGACATTAACACACTTAAATCCTCAAAGGTATCCTTATCCAAATAACCAAATCTTTGAGAATTTAATGCCAACACTTCTGTAAGTTCATTTACACTTTCTATTGTTGTAACGACTTTTTCAGGAATAGACATCACAGGGACCCTAACAACAACATCAGGCGACCATCTCATCACTGTGGTGGAGAGGGCATTCAGATTATTGGTATAGAGTCTGGACTTTTCATCATCAAATAGGGTTTTAGAAAGATACACGTATAGACAACCTTCTTCCCAATAGGTCAAAACTCTGTTTAAATCCCCTGTCACACCCAGTTGTGTGATTTCCCCCGGTGTAATGTGTTGTGCACTTTCTTTTAATTTTTCAAAGTTATCTCCTAAAATATTCTTAATCCCTGTAAGAAGCTTTTCTGACCAAATATTTTCCAAAGTATGTGGTTCTACGGTTATGCTATTGGAATAAAAACCATCTTCCACTACATGTAACTGTCTGTCTAAAGTACTATCCTCTGCTTCTAAAAGCCATTGATAATGATCATAGGTCAATGTAAGCTTTTTTCCTTCATAATAACCAATAAAATTGTTTTCTTCATATGCTAGCCATGAATAGACCTTTTCATAAAGACCATCATATGAAATGGCTTCAACAAAAAGCACTTTGTCATATAAGGGTGTCATGTTTAATTTAACACCTTGATAATAATCTGAGCCTTCATTAAGATATTCTCCACTTAAAGCATTCAGTTGTTCGCTGTAGGTTTTATACTTGTGATTCAAGTGATCCTTAGTGCCTTGTAAAGGAATAATCTTATCATCTACTTTTATACAGCCAAAAAAAGCTTCTTGATTGACGTGTAAATATAAATTGCCTAAATCACTATTGAAGAAATAAAACTCATCCTGATTTTCACCCGTTATAATATAGGTTTTGTCCTTAACAATCATTTTGCCAACAAAACGAGCATCTACGTCATGCCATTGAATTTTAAAAGGTTCCTCTCCAAAATAGCCCTCATACCACAAGCCTAATTTTTCTTCGCTGATTTCCTCTTGTTCTTCGACAATTGCATTTTCAATGCGTGTAGGTGCATTCTCCTTACAAGCAACTAATATGATACAAATCAATAATAAAAAACCTATTTTATGCATAGCATCAGCTCCTTCTTACTTTGATCGTAATGAACACCACTGCGCCAATAGATAAAATTAAACCTAAGAACTTCAAACAAGTAAAACCAAAAGCAACATAGGAAACAAATTGTGAATAGTTATGGATTAAAATGGTAATCAAAATATTTTCCAAATAGTCACTGCTCATGCCAATAAGAGGCAACCATCTGAGTAAACGTTCTTTTCTCAACAATAGAAAAAGAAGGCTGCCATAAACCAGTGGAAATATAAAATCCAGCAGGTGCATCTTTTGATAAAGTGCTAAACCATCATTGCCGTAATCATTTATGATTTCATTAAAATATTCTCCAAAATAAAAAGCCATATCAATCATGGGATAATCTGTTATTATTTTTAGCTTTGGCATGAAGTACAACATAAATACACCTTCAATGATGATCACTAAGGCAACCAAGGATGTAATCCAAATCTTGATGTCCCTTCTTCCGTTAAGCTTCATTTTATCGCTCCAAAATTAAACTAGAATTTCATACCCATCATCTGTCACTAAAATCGTATGTTCCCATTGTGCTGATAATTTTCCATCTCTCGTCACTGCTGTCCAATCATCTTCTAAAATGTTTAACTTATATGTGCCTTCATTAATCATAGGTTCAATAGTGAATACCATGCCCGGAATCATGATCATTCCCTTTTGATGGGTATCATAATGACTCACATGGGGATCTTCATGAAACTTTTTACCAATACCATGTCCACCAAAATCTCTCACCACACTGAATCCCTTTGAGATAGCATAGGCTTCTATAGCCAAACCAATTTCAGAAAAAGATGCAAAGGGTTTAACTTGTGCCATCCCAATTTCCAAACAATCCTTAGCACAATCAATAATCTTTTGTGCCTTCTCTGAAACTTCACCTACAGTAAACATTCTGCTGGCATCAGTAAAATACCCTTCTAACTCGGTTGTTACATCGATGTTGATGATATCGCCTTCTTTTAAGGCTCTATTTTCAGGTATACCATGACAAATCACCTCATTAATTGAGGTACAACAACTTTTAGGAAATCCATGATAACCTAAAGGCGCAGGTCTTCCTCCCCTTTCAAGGGTATATTGATGTACAAAGGCATCTATTTCATCTGTTGTGACACCAGGTTTAACCCTCTCACCCACTTGATCCAAAATACCTTTTGTAATAACAGCACTCTTTCTCAAACCCTCAATGTCCTTTTCGTTCATAACCAAATGTCTTCCTGGTCGAATATAGCCTTCCTGCTCTAAGGCAGTTAGTTTCTCATCGATTTGCAAATGGCATTTCTTATATTTTTTTTGGCTTCCGCACCAACATAAATCATTTCTTGAAATCATATTTTTTCCTTTCTGATAAACAATATAACTCTATTGTATCAGATTCCTCATATTCAGCAAAGAAACCAACCTCTTTTTATCCTTTAGACGGACAAATAAATTGATAAAAAAATATCTAATTACTTTTATATTTTCTGTTAATTCTAAATTTTTTGAATATTTTGTTAATATATTATCAAAATACACCCTATATCCACCTATTTTATATTACGTTTTAATTACAAAACCATTACTAGTATACAATGTACTAAAAAAATACTTTAGACTCCTTGTTTCAAGGAAAACGATTATTTCAAACGTTTAACGACAATTGTTAATCTAATAACAATACTGTAAGCCTATGATTTCTCTTGATAAACTAATATTAGTGAAAGAAATATCAATCACAAATTAAGAGGGGGATTAAGTTATGGAAGTAAATAAGGAACGTGTTGAGGAGATTCTTGAACAATATGATTTCCGACAAGATGCTTTGGTACCAATATTAATGGATACACAAAATCTTTGTGACGATCACTATGTGGAAGAAGAAACCCAACGCTATATTGCAAGAAGATTGAATTTAACTTATGTGGATATCTATGAGGTTTCATCATTCTTCTCAGCAATCAACAAAGCACCTAAAGGAAAATATCATATTCAATTGTGTGATAGTTCGGTTTGCAGAATCAACAAGAAAGATATTATTGAAGAATACCTTGAAGATGTTTTAGGCATTCGAGTCGGAGAAACCACAGCTGATAAAATGTTCACCTTGGAACATACACCATGCTTTGGCGCTTGTGATATCTCACCTGCCATCCGCATCAACAAGAAAGTATATGGTCATTTGACAATTCAAAAAGTGAAGCAATTACTTGCAGAATTAAGAGGTGCAAAAGATGAATAAAACACGTCGTTTAATTTCAGAATATTTCGATAAATATACAGTGACAGAAATCGACAAATATATCGATTTAGGTGGCTTTAGTGGTTTGAAAAAAGCTTTAAAAGAAGGTCCTGATTTTGTTATAGATTCTATTCAAAAGGCTGAACTTAGAGGCCGTGGTGGTGCTGCATTCCCTTGTTTTAAAAAATGGACTTCAGCAAAAAATCGTCCTGAACCCGTAAAGTATGTACTTGTTAATGCAGATGAAGGCGAACCTGGTACTTTTAAAGATAGAGATTTACTTGCAAAAGATCCTTATAGAATTATTGAAGGACTTATTATTGCTGGATATACAACAGGAGCTAAGGAAGGTTATATCTACATTCGTGAAGAATATGATGATATAAGACGTCAAATGAATGAGGCTATTGCTTTAGCAAAATCAAGAAACTTTTTAGGTAATAATATACTAGGAACAGATTTTTCATTTTCTATTAAGGCTTACACGGGTGCAGGTGCATATGTTTGTGGTGAAAACACTGCACTAATTGAATCGATGCATGGTAATGTAGGTAGACCAAGAGTCAAAACGCCAAGAGTTGGCGAACGCGGATTGTTTGATAAACCAACCATGGTTAACAACGTTGAAACTTATGCTTGTGTAGCAGCAATTATGAACCATGGTTGGGAAGCTTATGCAAATCAAGGTCTCAACGGCCATAAAGGCACAAAAATGATTAGCTTATGTGGTAATATTATGCGTCCAGGCGTTTATGAAGTACCCTTTGGCATTACTGTAAAGGAGATTATAGAGGAGATTGGTGGTGGCACTCGAGATTTAAGTTTGGGCAAGTTCATTCAATCTGGCGGTGCTTCTTGTGCCTTAATTCCTTATACACATTTTGATACACCTTATACCTATGACGATTTCAAGAAAAAAGGATTTGATATTGGTTCTGGATCTATTGTAGTAGCAAACGGCAACGTACGCGTTGTAGATTACCTTTCGTCTGTTAGTGGGTTCTTTGAACATGAATCCTGTGGTAAATGTACTCCTTGTCGCGAAGGCACAAAGCGTATGCATGAAATCATTGATGACTTATGCTTAAACCGAGCATCAGATCAACAAGTTAATCGTCTATTTGAAATTGCCGATTCCATGATGGATAGTTCATTATGTGGTTTAGGACAAACTGCTCCTACTGCTACATTAAGTGCTTTCAAACACTTCAAGGAAGAAATCATGGAAAGCGTCACAAAATAATAAGGAGGATCGAAAAGTGGTTAAACTAACGATAAATAATACACCTGTCGAAGTACCTAAGTCATATAGTGTACTTGAGGCATGTAGAGAAGCAGGTTTCGATGTACCAACCTTATGCTTCATGAAAGAGATCAATGAAGTTGGCGCGTGCCGTGTTTGCCTAGTAGAAATTGAAGGTGAAAAAAGACTGGAAGCTTCATGTGTAACACCTGTTAAAGACGGTATGGTTGTAAAAACCAATACAAAGCGTGTCCGAGATCGTGTTCGAACAAATGTTGAACTTTTACTTGAAAATCACAACCGTGAATGTACAACTTGTCCGCGTTCAAGAAACTGTGAACTCTTAAATTTAGCAGAGACTTTAGGTATTGAAGAATTGCAATTCCAAGGTGCTAAAAGAGAAAGATATTATGATGACTTCTCTCACTCTATCGTAAGAGATTCTAGTAAATGTATTTTATGTGGCAAATGCGTCAGTACCTGTAAAAAGGTCCAAGGCATTGGTATCCTAGGATTCCAAAATCGTGGTTACAACAGTAATGTTGGTCCTGCCTTCCAGGCAAAAATGTCAGATACAGATTGTGTATTCTGTGGTCAGTGTGTCAATGTCTGTCCAGTTGGTGCGTTAACAGAAAAACAAGATATGCATCGTGTATGGGATGCTATAGAAGATCCTGAAAAATACGTTGTCGTACAAACCGCACCTGCAGTAAGAGCTGCACTTGGGGAAGAGTTTGGTAATGAAATTGGTACAAGAACCACTGGCAAAATGGCTGCTGCATTAAGACGATTAGGCTTTAATAATGTCTTCGACACAAACTTTGCAGCAGACTTAACCATTATGGAAGAAGGTCATGAACTCTTACACAGAATTCAAAACAATGGCGTATTGCCAATGATAACTTCATGTTCTCCTGGTTGGATTCGATACTGTGAATTTAATCATCATGACTTTTTACCGAACTTATCTTCATGTAAATCACCACATCAAATGTTTGGTGCCCTGGTAAAAACTTATTATGCAGATAAGATCAAAGTAGATCCAAAGAAAATGTTTGTGGTTTCAGTCATGCCTTGTATTTCAAAGAAAACTGAAGCTGCAAGACCAGAAATGGAACAAGAACATTTGAGAGATGTGGATGCTGTTATTACCACAAGAGAATTGGCAAAGATGATTAAGCAAGCTGGGATCAATTTCAATCATTTGCCAGATGAATCCTTTGATAAGATTATGGGCGAATACACAGGTGCTGGTGTTATCTTCGGTGCAACTGGTGGGGTTATGGAAGCTGCGATTAGAACCGTTGCTGATGTATTAACAGGAGAAGATTTGGAAACCATCGAATATCATGCTGTTCGTGGAACTGATGATATTAAGGAAGCAACCATACACGTAGCAGGTTTGGACATTAACGTAGCCGTTGTACACGGCACCAAACCAGCAGGCCAACTGCTTGAACTCGTTAGAAAAGGTGAAAAGAATTATCATTTCATCGAAGTCATGGGCTGTCCTGGTGGCTGTGTAAATGGTGGTGGTCAACCTCAAGTACCTCAAAAGATTAGGGATACTGTGGATTTAAAAGTTGAACGTGCAAAAGCGCTTTATGAAGAAGATCAGTTAATGACCTTAAGAAAATCTCATAAGAATGAAGAAGTTAAGAAACTCTATGATGAATTCTTAGGTAAACCAAACAGTCACAAGGCACATCATTTGTTACACACCCATTATACAAAACGTTTTAAGTAATAAAATAAGCATATACTACAAAGAAGAAGGTCATCATTATGATGCCCTTCTTCTTTTAGTCAATGTATAAAAAGACAAGAATGTATACATTGCGACTGTTTATTTAACGATGTAATTCATTAACGATCATCTCAAAACCATTGAAACTCTCACTGAACTTTTGGTAAGTTTTTTCATTCATTTTTTTCAATTTAAAATACTTTTGTATACGTCTCAAAACCCGTTCTTCCCGTTTAAACAAATAGCCATATATGAGACTGTCACAGTAAAACTGCTTTTCAGCCACCAAAGCATTTCTTCTTCTTCTCAAGAAATTCACTCTTCTCTGACCAGTAGAGGAATAGGCATACATATTTTTACCAATAAACCATAAGGTAATGCCTTGTACCAGCAACGTCGCTATCGATGCAATATCCCCTTGTCCCTTGGAGAATAAAAGGACTGAAGCAATCACATAAACAAAACTCATGACAAGGAGCACGCCTTTAGCCTTATTCAGTTGATGATTGATATAAGCATGGTCTTCTGCCATCTCAACAACAGCATCTTTATAGATCTGATAAAAGAGTTCTTTCTTAGGTGTTTCCAGACCTTTTTCTCTTAAAACTTCTAGAAAGTCATCTACAGTACGAATATCATGATCCATCATGAAGTTTAATAAAGCTGTTTCTTCCTTTGAAAAAGGCCCTTTCATCACGCCATAAACAAATTTACTATCATGAATAGCCAACTCTTCTTTCTTGAAAAGTTTTAAAAACGTAATCATTAAAAATGAAGTGTTGACCCGATTATGATGAACAGATTGTCCTTCTACAGGTTGCTGTTTGCTTAAAAGAAAATAATCTGTAATAGGATCTGTATCATGTCCAATTTGTTTTTTCTCTTCAAACAAAACGACTAAACTCAACCCGATGGCAATTACTGTCACACCATAACTCAAAGGAATCCATTTCATCATATAATCACTGAAATGACTTTTTACATGAAAGTTTCCCCATATGAGTAGTGCAATAAAGGCAACAAACACAATGGCTTTGGCAATAGTTTTGAATGTCATTGTATCTTTTTTCAATCGATGACTGTATTTTTTTTCAAATTTAACAGAAGCCAATTTCATATGTCTTTTTTGCGCACTATTTTTAGGTCTGCTTAAATGTTTATTTATTTTGACTTGTTCTTTGATACCTGTTTCATCAAATGTTTCATTTTTTTCTTTCATCTCAATCATACAATCAACTCCTTATGAACACAGTATAAATCATAAACATTAGAAACAGATTAAAAGAAGTTTAGGTTCACCTAAACTTCTAAGAAATTTTATAATTTTTTTAGTGCATTAAAATCATCGATTTCATACAAGCAGGTTTCATAGGAGGTATTTTTCTTTTTATGATTTGGATTATACCATATACTTTCTATTTGTAACTGACTTGCACCAAAGATGTCAGGCTTTAAACCATCTCCAATCATCACACATTCAGAAGGCTTTCTTTCTGCTAAAGCCAACGCTTTTTTAAAGATTTCTATACGCGGCTTACGATAAGTTATGTCGTAAGAAAAAACATAGCCATCAATAAACTCACTCAGTCCAACACTTTTAAAAATATCTTTATAAAGCACACCTGGCAAATAACAATTGGACACGATGATGATCTTTTTATCATGAGCTTTTAAATACGCAAGGATTTCCTTGGCATGAAGATTCACTTGAATATGTTCCTTATAGGGTTGATAAAAAGCTTTTAACAGCTCAATACAAGTAGCATCGTCAAAGTCCTTGTACTGACGAAGCAAAGGCAAGACATCCACTTCCATTAAGGTTTCAATTCTAATTTTATGATACAAATGAATGGGGATGAGAAAATCCTGTTCCAAAGTGTTTTGTGAAACAAGGACACCTTCATTTTCCAAAGCTTTCTGCAATGATTTTAAACCGAGTTGATCTTTTTCTTCATCAGATAAAACTTGATGAAAATCCAACAAGGTATTGCCCATGTCAAAGAAAAATACCTTTTTATCCTGAATTAACATGTTGCCTCCAAGAACTGTTCATAAACAATTAAACTGCTGTCATCTTCTTGAATAACTTCCACACTTAAGCGCTCCACCATAAAGGTATAGGGGCCTTTAAATTCAAGGGTTTTAAAAGCTTCCAAAGCTTCTTCATGACTTTTAAAACGTCCAATAGTAATATGGGGCAGATACTCAGCAAAATAATTCGGATTCATAAATGGCTCTAAGATCCCTGTATACAATTGGTGATGTAAGCTTTTTATTGATGACTCTTGATCACTAACCACAGCAAAAATATACTGGTCAACTACTTTAAATTCATAGATTTTAGCCTCAAAGGTTTTCATCTTTACCTTTGCCATGTGATTTTTTAATGCATCCAGTGTGATATCCGATTCAAAGGGAAACACCAGTGTCAAATGAGGTGGTATCAATTGATATAGAGGATCATACATTTAACGTATTGCTTCCAAATCCTTTACAACTTCTTCATCTGGAAAGATGTGAATACAACGCATAATAACTCCTTAAGTAATGGAGGTCGTTGGATAGCTCCAAGGTTGTTTCAGATCAAAAACCTCGGTTTTTACAAACAACTCCCCTTCTGGATCCACTTCACAATTTAAGCCTGATATTTCAGGTTCAAAGTGAAAACGAATCTTTTTAATGTTTTCCATAAAGGGTTTCAAAGCATCTAAAATGGATGCATTCTCTGTCATGAAAACATCATAAACATGAAGCGTATCAGATAGTTTCTCACAAACTACAATGGTATCCTTCACAAGATAAACAGCCTCATCGAAGACATACATCATGTAAAACATTTTTAAGTAGTCATCATGTAAGACTTCATCTCTATGGTTTCTAACACGTTTTAAAACATGATAGTAAAGCAAAGGCAAGTTTTCATTGACAGTAATCTTTTGATATGGGATAGGTTCATATGCAGGTAGATTTTTGTTGAGTTCAAAGATAATCTTCTCTTTGGGTTCAAATCCAAACAAGGGATAAAAATCTTTAACAGAATCATTGGCAAACAAGTAGAATGCATCCTTATCTTTATAGTCCTCTAAAACAGCTTCCATCAACTGTCTTTGAAGACCTTTTTTTCTATATTCATGTTGGGTCATGACTGTACCAATTTGCAGGACCTCATAAGTCACACCATAGCGAAGCAAAGTTAACTCATGAAAGCAGACATTGGCAACAATCTCATCATTTTCTACTAAGGCATAGCCACTAAAACGATCATCCCAATATCCTTTTTCAAATAGGGTTTCAAATTCCAATCCAAAGGTTTCAGTCGCCAACTGAGACAAACTTTTTCTCAGAATTGGATTGTTTTTATAATGCTTAATTAATTTCATATCTATACTCCATCACCACTTGTTCTTCATTTTTAGAAACTACTTTGAAACCACAACTTAAAAATAAATTAATGGATCTTTCATTAAAGTGGTAAATTCCTTTTAACGATAGTTTTTTATAATCCTGCTTTTGACCTTCATGAATCAAAGCTAAAATCACTTTCCTGCCAATGCCTCTACCCCAATACAAAGGTTCAATGACAATGGGCATCGTAGAATTAGAGAAGGTTACATCCCCAATGGGTTTCCATGTTTCTTCATAGATCTCTATAAAATAAACAGTCCCAATGGTCTTTAAATAATCATACATCCTTGTAATCACAGTCATATCATAAACACCATCAGTTACATTCTCACTGTACTTCAAAATGGCCTTATTCTGATACCAAGGCAAAGCAGTCTCATAATCTTTTTTCTCAATAGACCTCAGTCTAAGCTTTTCATTGATTTGAATCATATCGTTCTCCTTGTATACATTGTAACAAAATAACTTATTTACGTCTGTTACAATATAAAGACACTCAAAGCAAAAAACACACTTGCAAAACAAGTGTGTTTCTCTTATAAAGTAATTAATGTTCCTGTGTGACCCAAAATCCCCTCAGAAGCTTTATCAAGAGAAGTAATGAGTGCTCTTCTGCCCTTTTTAGAACCAGCAAAATTCATGGCAGCTTGTACCTTAGGCAGCATTGACCCCGGTGCAAAGTGTCCTTCATCAATGTATTTCTGACAAGTTTGTAAGTCCATATGAGACAACCATTTTTCTTCAGGCGTATTGTAGCCAATCGCTACTTTTTCTACTGCTGTAAGAATAATTAAGTAATCTGCATCAATGAGCTCAGCTAATTTTGCTGATGCAAAGTCCTTGTCAATGACAGCTGGTACACCGACAAGATCATGCTCTTTTTTAATTACGGGTATACCGCCACCACCTACTGCGATAACGACTTGATCTTGATGAATGAGTGCCTTGATGGTTTCTTTTTCGACTACGTCTACAGGCTTTGGCGATGGTACAACTCTTCTATAACCTCTTCCTGCATCTTCTACCATGGTATAACCTTTTTCACTTTGAATTTGAACGGCTTCTTCCTTAGTATAGAAACTGCCTATTGGCTTCGTTGGATTTTCAAAAGCTGGATCTTTTTCGTCTACCAGAACTTGAGTCACCACTGTTGCAACAGGAATCGTCATATCTCTTCTCAGTAGTTCTGCTCTAATGGCATTTTGCAAATGAAAACCTATATAGCCCTGACTCATCGCACCACATTCAGGAAATGGCATCTCAGGTGTTTTGGATGCACTGACTGAAGCTGTGGTCATCGCCAAGTTAATCATACCCACTTGTGGTCCATTGCCATGGGCAAGAATCACTTCGTGGCCTGCTTGAATTAAATCTACAATAGGTTTAGCAGTATGTTTCACTAAATGTAATTGTTCTTCAGGTGTATTGCCTAAGGCATTTCCCCCCAAAGCTACAACAATACG
The DNA here is from genome assembly GCA_016937975.1 of Clostridia bacterium. Taxonomy (GTDB): domain Bacteria; phylum Bacillota; class Clostridia; order Peptostreptococcales; family Acidaminobacteraceae; genus JABXKX01. Next base: position 17,865 of record JAFGVN010000012.1, on the reverse strand, counting down.
ATCTTTCATTAACTTGCTTTCCTTTCTGATTTGATGACCTTTTGGCTTTTCTTATAAAGAGAAATACCAAATAATGTTGTTATACCGGTACCGATAATAAGGGTTCCATGGTATAACGGATCGAATCCCTCTCCTGTGAAGAATAATAAGAAACAACCTAATAAAATGAACAAGAATCCTAAGGTACCTGCAATGAATAATCCTGGTAAACCACCTGGCACTTGATATGGTCTCTTAATGTCTTTATCTTTGATTCTCAACTTAATTGCAGCTGGGAACAACCATAAGTAAGGCAAGAAGAATACTAAGAAACTGAAAGATAAAATGGTCCAGAATGCTTGATTGGCACTTTCACCTAGTGCAAAGTTCATCACAATTAGTAAAGTAGAAATAATGCCCATTAAAATATATGAGTAGTCTGGTGTATTATATTTCTTGTGAACATGGCCAAGGATTTTGGTGTTTTTTGTAAATTCTGCTTCATCTAATACTTCAACGCCCCCAAGGGTCCATGAAATCATATTGGATACTAAGGTTACCAATGTAATGCCAATAATAAAGTTAAATGCAAAGGTTTGAGCCGAACCAAATACTGTACATAATTCTTGAATGGCATAGAAGAAACCATCTAGTGGATCTAAAGATTCTGCTGGAATGGCAACTAAAACACCAAAGGTTCCGACAATGTAAAGTGCAGCAATCAAAACACCTGCCATTACAGTCATTTTTGGAATGTTTTTACCAGGATTGTCAATTTCAGAAGCAATTGAACTGATGAGTTCAAAACCTAATAAGTTATATACAATGGCAGAACTGTAAGCAATGGTATCAAAATTCAAATTCAATTTGAAATCTGCAAGGGTAAATGAGTTAGCAGGACCATTTTTTACAAAATATACTGCACCCAATAAACCGAAAATCAACAACACGGCAACTTTTAAAATCGCTGCAATATTGGTCACTGTAATACTTAATTCTTTTCCTCTAATACCGATGTATACCACTAACCAGCACATTGCAATGGCAATACCTGCAGAAGCCCATACGCTTAAATCTGGTGCAAAGGCCATGGAGAACCACCAACTGAATGCTATGAATACTGCCGGCATCCAAAATGCTACGTTTACCCAGTAAAACCAAGCGACAAGGGTTGCTTGGAACTCACCAAATGCTCTTTTAACCCAAAGATAAATACCACCATCTTCTGGATAAGTTGCACCAAGTTCTGCATTGATTAATCCATAAGGAATAAAGAATAAAATTGCTGTTAACAGCCAAACGGTAATGGAGGATACACCCATCGCAGCTGGTGCGACGAAGGTATCTAAAACAACTATGCCACAAATGGTAAAGGATACCATTTTAAATAAACTTACCTTTTTTTCTCCCATTTCGAACTCCTATCTATTTAGGTTGTTGTTGGGTTATACAGTGAATATTGCCACCACCCAAAATGATTTCTCTTGCGTAGATGCCAACAATCTCTCTGTCTGGGAATATTTCTTGTAATGTCTCTTTTGCCATGGCATCATGTACTTCATCCTTAAACATGGGTACAATTACTGCTCCATTAGCGATATAGAAATTCGCATAAGAAGCTGCTTGTCGATCACCTTCATTTCTAGGTAAAGTCCCGTTGACAGCGTCAACGCCTTCCGATTCTTCTTTTGTGATCAATACTTCATTTGGTATATGCAATTTATAAATTTTTAGTTTTCTGCCTTTGGCATCTGTTTCAGATGTTAAATAATCATAGGCAGATTTTGAATACGGATATTGGGGATCATTTTCATCGTCAGTCCATGCCAGGGCTACCACACCTGGCGCACAATAGTGAATGATATTGTCCACATGTTCATTGGTTTCATCCAAGTAAATCCCGTTTTCCAACCAAAGAACTTTCTCAACACCTAAATAATCTTTTAGCATGTCTTCAATGGCTTCCTGGTCTAAATCAGGGTTTCTTGACGGACTTAACAAGCATGCTTTTGTAACGATACAAGTTCCTTCACCATCCACATGGATCGAACCGCCTTCAAGAACAAAATCCTCTAAGCTATAATAGTCTACGGACTCCATGTCGCATACTTTTTTAGCCACCATGTCATCTTTATCCCAAGGGAAATAAAGACCATCCAATAAGCCACCCCATGCATTGAAACGCCAGTCTACACCTCTAATTTTACCTTCATTATTTTTTACAAAAGTAGGACCCACATCACGCATCCATGAATCATCGTTTGACATTTCAACAACACGAATGTTTTCACTTAATGACTCACGTGCCACCATATATTGTCTGTGAGATACACACATGGTCACAGGTTCATATTTTGCTATGGCCTCTGCCACTTCAACAAATGCCTTTTGTGCAGGTTTACCACCTAAACGCCAGTTGTCTGTTCTCTCTGGCCAAATCATCCAACAGCCTTGATGAGGTTCAAATTCTCCTGGCATTCTGAATCCATGAGCTTTTGGCGTACCCTCTATTTTCTTAGCCATATATGCCTCCTACAATTTTTCTAAAAAATTATTGATTTCAGTTTCATGATGTTTGATTAAAGCTTCATCCGGTTTCTTCGTGTATTTATGTGTAAAATATACTAAAATTGCCATTTGAGCCGTTAATCTATTTTCAGCTTCATCAAAGGCTACCGAGTAGTTCCCTTCCAAAGCTTCTCTTGTCACTTCTTCTTTATCATTAGCTGGTAAACAATGTAACAACATCGCACCAGGTTTTGCTCTTTGCATTAATGCTTCTGTAATCACATAATCTGGCATGAAAGCTTTTAAACGCTCTTCCTTTTCATCCAGTTGTGTTACCCAGTAAAAACTATCTCCATAAACGACATCACAAGATTCAATGGCACTTAAATCTTCTGTAATTTCATAGTTTGCACCAGTTTCTTTACAGAATTCATCTGCCATCTTTAACCATTCTTCTTCCATATGGTATTTCTTAGGACCAATTTGCTTAAAGTTCATACCATATTTCGTACAAGTTAATAGTAAAGAACGACAAACGTCTGTCGCATCACCCATGAAAGCTAAAGTTAAATCAGATAACTTCTTACCTTCTGGCATATGCTCTTTTATTGTAAATAAGTCTGCCAACATTTGTGTCGGATGAAAACGTGTATCTAAACCATTGATGACTGGCACTGTGGACATACGACAAAGTGCATCCACTGTATCAGGGTCGTTGGTTCTTGCCATGACAATATCACACATTCTTGATAAAACTCTTGCCGTATCATCAATGGATTCCTTCGCACCTAAATGAATATCTCTAGGTGATAAAAACAAGCCATGACCACCTAATAATGTGGCTGCAACTTCAAAGGATACTCTCGTTCTCGTAGAACCTGCTTCAAAGATCATACCAACCGATTTGTTTTTAAATAATGGTGGTATTGCATTGTCTTTTCTTGCTTGCTTTAATAATGCCATTAAAGCCATCATATCATCCATTTCCTGAGTCGTGAAATCTTTCATGGAAATCATATGACGCATATTCTTTTTATGTAAATCCGTTGCACTAGACGATGGTAATTTCATTTTGGTACTCCTTTTCTACTTCCAAATACAAATTTTCTAAAGGCACAGCCTTTCCTTTGTTTTTTGTACAATAGGATACCACGATAATCATCACTAGATTTGAGAAAGCCGGTACAAGGGTATAAAACTCCCAAGGTTCAGGGATAACAGATTGTTGGCTGATAACACCAAACATATTGACAAAGAAGCCTGTAAGCATCCCTGCTATAATACCATATGTATTGACTTTTTTCGACTTCAACGCAAAGACAAATGGGAAAAATAATACACCAAACTGCAAAGTGAATGCAAATATGGTTAAATCATAAATATTGTGACTTAAAAGTCCGATGACAGCAGAACCTCCACCTACTAACACCACTGATATTTTTGTTAAGTTCAACAAAGTCTTATCAAAGCCCGGTTTCTTAACAGCAGACTTCATAAGGGGTTTGAACAAATCATTTGAAAACAATACCGCTGTAGCAAATAATGAAGTGCTGGCACTCGATAAGATGGCTGCGACTAAAGACGCTACAAATATACCTAAACCTACCGGTCCAAATAAGGACTTGGCCATTAAAGTCACTAAAAGTTCACTGTCTTGAATCATTACATTGGGATCCAATATATTCTCTTTAACCAGCGTAATCCCTATTAAAGCGATGATAATTGGTATAAAACCAACGGTCCAATACATGCTGCCTGCGATAATCATGCCTCGCTTGGCAGTTTTAGCATCTTTAGCCATAAAAGCACGTTGTGCAATATCTGGGCTTGGTAGATTGCCTAAAGCCATACCTGCCCACATGGCAAAATAGCTGATCCAGGATTTCAACTCAAAGGAGCGAGGTAAAATATTCCAAAAATCCTTTGGTGCATTTGCCATCACATTTTCGATGCCATGGGCTGCATTAAAACCTACTACCAAAATTGAAATTAAACCGATGAATATAATAACCATTTGTAATGTATCTGTCCATACCACTGCAATGATACCGCCCATAAAGGTAAAGCTAATCACCACAGCCGTTGCTACTAAATAACCGAGTAGGAATGGCACATCAAACAAGACATTTAAGATTTTACCTATGGCTAACAGTTGAACAGCTGTCCATATTAAATAAGTTGGAATCATCAAGGATGAAGCGAGGTAGCCTGTTGTTAAACCAAATCTAAAGCTATACAACTCACCAACCGACTTAATTCTTAGCCTTCTCAGTGTCTTTACAAAAAACAAACCTAGGATTATCAATGCTAATCCTGCAGCAAAAGGATCTTCAACAACGCCAAAAATGCCATCATTGTAAGCAGCTCCAGTTGCTCCAATTATTGTACCGCCACCCCAGAAAGTGGCAAATAAAGTACCTACAATCAAAAACAGGGGCGCGCTTCTACCTGCTATGATGTAGTCGTCTGAATCATCTACCCTCTTCGAGGCAATCTTCCCGACAGCGATGATGCCGCAAAGAAAAAGTAGAATAATCGTCAGTGGAATAAGGTTATCTGTCGACATAATAAAATCCTTTCATTATATAACCGTTCTACCACCAATTAGTCTTCTCAATTTTAAAAAATCCCTTGCAAGTCTAATAGGCAATAATTATTTGCTTATCTTAATATTACAATTAGCATATCCATATGTCAATTAATTTTGTCCAATTTTTGTGATAAAATGTACTTTTTTTACATAATATATGTCCGTTTCGGACATATTGTTAGTAAATTAACAACACTTTTTTGTCTTTTTAATGTACATTCTCTTGTATTCATAGCGTTTGTGTGCTATATTTTATAGGAAATGAAGAAAGGAAATAGAAATGTCCGATAAAGTAAAGAATTATGATCAAGTTGACTACCAAATCATAAAAGAATTGTCAAAAGATGCCCGTGTTTCTGCCAGCACTATTTCTGAAAGAATTGGCGTCAACGAAAGAACTGTTAGAAGACGTATTACAAGACTCGTCGAAACCAACGCCATTAGAATAACAACAATTGTAGAGCCAAGTATGTTTGGCTATCATTCCATAGCAGATATCAACTTAAAGGTTGATGAAAAAGTCTATCACGATTTCGTAGAATCTTGTAAGCAAAATCCTAATGTCTGTTATATCGCATCTGGTTGGGGAGAAGCAAACCTTGCCATCGAAACACGATTTCTAGACAACGAAGAAATGTATGACTATATTCACTATACCCTACCACAAACAGAGGGTATAGAAGTGGTAAACTTCTTCATCATCCCTAAGATCATCTACAACATCGATCAATGGTTGCCTAATGATAAGGATTTTAAAGAATAATGATGAAAAAAAAGACTGGATATCCAGTCTTTTAAACTTCTTCCAACATGTTCACAACATAAGTCGGCAGCGCAAAGGCCCCTTTGTGAATTTTAGTGTTGTAGTACTTCGTTTTAATATCTAAAGCTTCCCAAGTGCTTAAATCAACAGTTTCAGGATCCATGGTCTTCGATGCAAATCCAAATAGCCAATGTCCTGAAGGATAAGTTGGCATATGGAACTGATATACCTTTGCAATATCAAAAGTACGTTTAATATTGGCATGGGAACGCTTCATTTCATAGGCATCATTTTCGTAATAAGGACTTTCATGTTGGTTGATTAAAATGCCGTCTTCTTTTAAAGCATAAAAGCAATTCTCATAAAATCCTTTTGAAAATAAGCCCTCTCCTGGTCCAAAGGGATCTGTTGAATCCACAATGATTAAATCATAGACTTCTTTTAACCCAGAAACAAAGGATACACCATCTTCAAAGTACAAATGCACTCTTGGGTCATCAAAACCTGAGGCAACGTCCTTAAAGTAATCTCTACAGACATTGACAACCTGCTCATCCAACTCCACCATATCAATTTGCTCAATGGTCTTATATCGGGTCAATTCTCTAACTGTACCCCCATCTCCACCACCGATGACCAATACCTTTTTAATATCTGGATTGGTGGCCATAGGGACATGTACAATCATGTCGTGATAAATAAACTCATCTTTTTCTGTAATCATGATATCACCATCCAAGGCTAATAATCGACCAAAAGCATAGGTATCATAAATATCAATCATCTGATACTTACTTTGTCCATGATACAATTGCTCTTTCACCTTAACATTAAAGTGAACAGCATCTGAGTGTGCTTCTGTAATCCAATTTTCCATGACTACTCCTTAATACAATATAGATATTCGACATTGTTGTCTTTTAAACCTGATATACTACCTTTTTCTCTTTTTAAAAGCTCAATGTACGCACAGATTTCTTCAGTAATTAATTCACCTGGTGCCAAAATTGGAATTCCTGGTGGATAAATCATAACAAATTCACCACTGACTCTTCCAGCAGATTCTGTAATTAGAATTCTTTCTTTTTCCTTGTAGAATGCTTCTCTAGGCGAATAGGCGACTGCTGTGGCGTTGAAGCTGTTAAATTTAAGATCCAAAGGTTCTCTTTTATATTTTTGTGCGATGGCACTTAAAGCAGAAACCAATTGGTTTACTCTCTTTTCTGTATCACCAACACTGAAAATGGCTAAAATATTGTGACTGTCTCCCATTTCCACTTGAATGTTATATTCATCTCTTAAAAGATCATAAACATGAATCCCTGTTAAACCAATTCCTGTAACACAAACACCTAATTTGGTTTCATCAAAGCCATAACAGCCTTCAGGATTAAAATCCTTTGCAGAGAAAGCAATGAGTCCATCAATGGCATTAATTTTATCTCTAGCATTTCTAGCCAGTTCAAGGACCATTTCCAAATTCTTTTCACCTTGGGTCATCAGGAACTTTCTAGTTAAATCCAGACTGGTCATTAATAAATAAGAAGCACTGGTAGACTGGGTTAAATTCACAATGGTCTTCACATGATCTCTCTCGATTTTACGAGTATTTAAAAGTAATGCAGAACTTTGTGTTAACGAACCACCTGTTTTGTGCAAGCTCACAGCTGCCATATCTGCTCCATAGGCCATTGCCGTTTTAGGCAGCTCTTTATGGAACGGAAAATGTGCACCATGGGCCTCATCTACAATCACCAACAAACCTTGACATTGAGCATATTCGATAATTGCTTTCAACTCTGAAATAACACCATAATAAGTAGGATTAATCAAGAAAATTGCTTTTGCTTCTGGTGCTTCTTCAATGGCTTTTTTTACTTCTTCAAGAGAAACGCCAATGGTCATACCAAATTTTGCTTCAAAATGAGGATACATATAATGGGGTTTAGCACCACACAAGATCATGGCATTAATCGCTGATTTATGAACATTTCTCGGTAAAATGACGGTGTCCCCTTCATTTACCGCACTCATCAACATAGCTTGTACGGCTTGGGTTGTACCATTGACAATAAAAAAAGATTCATCAGATAAGTAAGCATCTGCCAATAAGTCTTCTGCTTCTTTGATCACTGAAATTGGATTTCCTAGAAAATCCAAAGATTTCATAGAATTCACATCAGCTTCTAATACTGATTTAGGAAATAACTTTTGTAATTCTTCGTTGCCATGTCCTTGCTTATGACCCGGTACGTCAAAGGGAATGACACGACTTTCTATGTGCTTTCTCAAAGCATCATATAGGGGTGTTTTGTTGTGATCTAGCATTTTTACTCCCTCTATAGATAGCGTGCCGTGCAGAATGCACAGCACGGATTACAACCATCATTTATTTCATTTTCTCCATAACAAAGTTCGGTAACATAAATGCGCCACGGTGAATGTCGCTGTTATAATAACGCGTTGTCATGTTTAAAGATTCCCACCATTCTCTGTTTTGATCTTTTAATGGATCATATTTCTTAGAAGCAAATCCAAACAACCAGTGACCTGATGGATACGTTGGCATATGGTATTGATAGACTTTTACCACTGGGAACAATTCGTTTAATCTTAAATGTGCACGTTTCATACCATGTACATGGAAATCATAATATGGTGATTCATGCTGGTTGATTAAAATACCATCTTCTGCTAAAGCACGGTAACAGTTGTTATAGAATTCTCTAGAAAATAAACCTTCACCAGGTCCAATAGGATCTGTAGAGTCTACTAAAATTAAATCATATGTGTTGTCAGGTGTATTCTTAATAAACTCAAGACCATCTGTAAATAACAATTGAATACGCTCATCTTTATCTAAGTGACCTGCTGTAACTGGCAAGTATTGTTGACATAAACGTACAACTCTTTCATCGATTTCTACCATGTCAATGTGCTCAATGGTCTTGTACCTTCCGATTTCTCTCGCTGTACCACCATCACCACCACCGATGATTAAAACCTTCTTGATATTTGGATTTGTAGCCATAGCCACATGTGTAATCATTTCATGATAAACAAATTCGTCTTTCTCATTCACCATCATTAAACCATCTAAAGTAAAAAATGTACCATAGGTTTCTGATTCAAAGAAATCAATTTGTTGGTAAGGTGATTTTTCAGCATGTAAATGTCTTGTCACCTTAATTGCTAGTTTAGTGGTTGGATCCCAATCTTGAGACCATTCAATACCGCCAGTTGGCATATAATTATTCATCGCTACCTCCATCTAAAGTTAATAAGGGTTTGTATAACTCAGGTCTTCTATCTCTAAAAACACCCCAGTCTACACGTTTTATATCAATATCATCTAAATCATATGTGTAAGTCAAGATTTCTTCTTGATCTGATGAAGCTTCTCTCACAATATGACCCTTTGAATCGGTCATAAATGAAGCGCCATAAAAATCAATGGACATCTCTTCTTCCGTTTCAGTACCTATGCGATTACTTGCAATAACTGGAATGATATTCGCAGCAGCATGTCCGCGCATGCATAATTGCCAGTGATCTTTTGATTCTGTACCAGACTCATCAGGCTCTGATCCAATTGCTGTTGGATAAAACAACAACTCAGCACCTTTTAAAGTCATAATACGAGCAGCTTCTGGGAACCATTGATCCCAACAAATACCTACACCAATTTTGGCATAACGGGTTTTAAAGACTTTAAAGCCTGTATCACCACCATTGAAATAGAACTTTTCTTCATAACCAGGACCATCTGGAATATGACTTTTTCTATAGGTGCCTAGATTGGTACCATCTGCATCCAAAACGACAACAGAATTATAACGGGCATTATTTTTTCTTTCATAGAAACTGATCGGTAAAACTACAGACAATTCTTTTGCCACTTTTGTAAAATGATTGATTGCATCATTTTCCTCTATGGTTTTACTAAAACCATAATACTCAAGCTTTTCCTTTTGACAGAAATAAACATTCTCAAAAAGTTCTTGCAACAAAATAATTTGTGCACCTTCTTTGGCAGCACGTCTTACCAATGCATCTGCTTTTTCAATGTTTTCAGATACATTTCTACTACAAGCCATCTGAATGGCAGCCACTTTTACATTTCTCATTGATTCTTCCTATTCTTCTTTATAAATTTGAGTCAAGATTAACTCTGATAATATTATATATTGTTTTTACAATTTTGCAATTTTTTCAAGTCATTTTTTTCCTACCCAATTTACGGTATATCACTCAAAGAAAAAAATACAGTCCTTATTTCTAAGAAACTACAGGCTTAAACCCATTGATTTTACTTGATTTGACCATTGAATTTTTTGAGTGGTTTTCAATGAAATAAAATCAAAAAAATTTTAAAAAAAATGTATAAAATCAGCCTATTTATCCCTAGAAAGCCAGCGTCTTTAATCAAAAAAAAACGTACTTTTTTAAAGTACGCTCTTAAATCCGAATTATTGTTCTTGACGATTTATGCCAGGGTAAAGCAAGATGTGCTGATATATTAAAAGGCTTTAATGGGTAACGCTTTTTAAGTACCATTTTGACATGGACTATGTCTCATGGTCATTGCATCAGTGAGATCAGCAATATACATGACATTAAAAGGGTGAATTAACGACATGAAATAGTGCACATCTATCCAGGGAAGACGGATTCGCATCAAAATAAAACGGATGATAACTTAACCAGACGAAAGCATTGTAGGCCATGAATTATCGATTTAGGGTTATCCATATATTGTAAGCCATGTGTATAAGAACTTGACGTGTATGGCTCTAAAATGAAATTTCTAGGTCAGTTGTATTCTATTATCGCAAGATTGATGCCAATTATTAAATCCTTTAAAATACCTAAAAATTCTGAAAAAACAAAAAACATGAGCATTTTATTGCCCATGTTCCTGAAATTTATTTCTCAATATGATACTTTTCTATTTTGTTGAACAACTGTCTTCTTGAAATGCCAAGGGCATCTGCAGTTTGTGTCATATGAAAATTATTTTTCTCCAAAGCTTTGATGATGAAGATCTTTTCTGTTTGTTCTCTATAATCTTTCAAAGTTGTTGAAATACTCTCCGTATTGACAAAATGTTCCGGAAGATCTTCTTCAGCGATAATACCATTGGTAGATAAAACTACTAAACGCTCAATAATGTTTCTAAGTTCTCTTACATTACCAGGATAATCATATTGAAGGAGTGCATCAATGACAGTTTCGTCAATTTGCTTGATTTCAATTTGCATCTGCTCCTTCACACGGTTTAAGAAATAATTAATCAGTTGTGGTAAATCCTCTTTACGTTCTCTAAGAGGTGGTATTGTTACCACAATCGTATTGAGTCTGTAGTACAAATCTTCTCTAAATTCTCCTGTTTCAATGATTTTAGTGAGATCTCTATTGGTTGCACAAATTAACCTGAAATCCAAAGGAATCAAGGTATTGCTACCGATTCTTTCAATTTGCCTCGTTTCAAGTACTCTTAAAAGCTTAACTTGAGTACTTAAGGAAGTATCTCCAATTTCATCTAAAAACAGGGTCCCGCCATCCGCCTTTTCGAAACGTCCAATACGTTTGCCTTCCGCACCGGTAAAAGAACCTTTTTCATGACCAAACAATTCCGACTCCAAAAGCGTTTCTGAGAAGGCATGACAGTTCACTGCCACAAATGGGCCTTTATTACGTTCACTTTTTAAATGGATATATTGGGCCAGTATTTCCTTACCTACTCCAGATTCACCTAAAAGCATAATACTCACATCACTAGATGAAGCTTTATCTAAAGTTCTTAATACCTTTTTAAACTTTTCATTCTTTGTCTCATACATAAAATCCAATTGAGGTTCAACTGGCTTTTTTAAATATAAGGATAGTCGAGCTACTTTTTCAATTTCTTTTAATAGTTCTTCTGGATTATGGCTCTTGATAAAATAGCTAAATGCTCCTTTTTTCATAGCATCTACAGCACTTTTTACTGAACCATAGCCTGTAAAGATAATCACTTCCGTTATTTCATTATGACTTTTTATAGCATCTAAAAGCTCTATCCCTGTCATACCAGGCATAATCAGATCCGTTAGAACCAAATCATAGTGTTTCTTTTTCATTTTTTCTAAGGCCAATCGACCTGAATTCACTTTTTCAACGGCATAACCAGCCCCTGTTAAAATTAATTCGATGACTTCCAGATATTCTGACTCGTCATCTACCAATAAGATTAAAAAATCTTCTTTCATTTCTTAAAACTCCTTATAGGGAAAAGTTAAAGTAAACATGGTCCCTTTATTGATTTTACTGTTGACTCGAATCTGACCACCTAATTTTTCAACTTCTGTATAAACAATATACAATCCCAAGCCAGTTCCTTCACCAGGTGCTTTGGTTGTGAAAAATGGATTAAACAATTGAGACATCAATTCTTCCGGAACACCACATCCTGTATCGACGAATTCAATTTTCAAAACATTTTTTTCAACTTCACAATTAATATCAATTTCCCCATCAGCCGAAATCGCATCAATACTGTTTGATATTAAGTTGATAAACACATGCTTCAAAGATTCTATATTCATTTTTACCTTTAAATCGGAATCACAATCCATATTCACATGAATATGAGATTTTACCAAGGTCTTTTCATGTAATTCAATGATACTCAGTAAAAAATCATGCATATTGAATTCATGTTCTTCAAGACCTGATATACTAGAAAAATTAAGTAAGTTATCAATAATTTTACTCGCTCTTTCCACTGAGGCTTCTATTTTGGTATAGGCTGTTTCTCGAATACTTGGATTATCATTGGTCTTTAATACATATGTATAATTACGAATTAAACCAAGAGGATTTCTGATTTCATGGGCAACCCCTGCTGCGAGTTGACCGATGGCAGCCATTTTATTGGCAGATAATAATTGCTTTTCATTAATTCTAACAGCGGTGACATCTTTCAACATGACTATAATAGATTGATTTGAAGCTTTGATTTGATAAACATTCGCTTCATAAAATCTGCCTCTCCAGTCAATTTGTTGCAAAGGTAAATTTAAATCTACTGGAATGAATTCAGTAATCTCTTTATGTAGGACATTTTCAAGTTCCACTTGAAACATATCGAGAAAAGCTAAATTCGCATTGACGATTAGATGTCGATCATTTAAAACAACTAATAAATGCAACAAACCATCAAAGGTTGTCTGCAAAGCCATTTCGCTTTCATCTAAAGCAATTTGTATTTCCTTTTTTAAAGAACTGTTCCACGCATTAATCAAATATGCGGAAATAATAACCACTATTAAAATAAAGACAAAAGGTAAAATATAACGTTCAGCAGGATTCGGATTAGAAATCGGTGTTGAAATTCCAAACCACTTTTGTTGAATTCTAGTTAAAGTATCCTTTCTGTTTAGATTCTTTATGCCTTTGTTCAAAATATCTCTTAATAGGGGCTCAGATTTCGGAACGCCGATGATAAATTGATTTTCATACAACAGTTCATCATGTATCACAAATTCTTCTGTCATATTATAAAGCTTAAGAAAATGATAAATAACACTTTCGTCTCCAACGACGGCATCGACTTCTCCATCTCTTAACAGCTCCACTGCTTCACGATAATCATTGGTATTGGTAATAATGGCATTAGGCGCTTTCTCACCTAAGAACTCATTGACATAATCGCCACGTTGTGCCGCAACTTTTCGATAATTTAAACTGGTTACATTCTTAATGTTTTCTTCTGATTTGCGAATAACCATGATTGCATTTTGATAAAAAATAGGATCCGTAAAATAGTAATATTCACTTCTTTTATCTGAAGGATACATATCGACCATATCCACAACGCCGGTTTTCAAATTATCCAAAGCAGACTGCCAAATATCTGGTTGCATTTTAATCTCAATCCCTAGCTCAAGAGACAATGCGTCCATATAATCGACTACCAGACCAATATATTGATTGGTGTTTTCATCAATATATCTAAGTGGTGGTGTGTCGTGGTCAGAGGAATACAACAAGAATCCCTTTTCTTCTAACCATATTTTTTCTTCATTGGTCAAATGGTTGTTACTGAAAAAAGCGTCAAAAAAATTATTTGAGTTTGTGTAATTTTTGTAAGCAATATTTAGTAATAAACCTGTTAAGGTGATGATAATAAAGGCTATGACAAATCTTTTACGCATAATCACTCCTGCTGTCTTTGTTACAATTTCTTAATTAAACCTATGTTTCATTTTACCATTACTTTTTTAGAAATAAAAATAAAATATCCCTATGGTTGAAAATTCCTTGGCTCAAAGACATTTTTTTCAGCAATAAAAAAAGAGACATCATTCTGTCTCTAAATAATTGAGTACACTTTCAAATAATATTGGCTGAATTTGATCATAGGTCCAGGTCATCTCATCCTTTAAGATTGACACACATTCAATCTCAAAATCAGGCAATGTTTCAAATTTCAAAATATCTGCTAAATATAACCTGCCATAACTGATTACATCTTTTTTTACACTATAATCATAAAGTGGTGTTAAGACATCCACAATACCACCTGTTTCTTCATACAACTCTCTAATCGCGGCATCCTCAGGATGCTCATCAGACTCAATATGTCCTCCTGGCATCTCCCAAGTCAAACGCTCTTTATGTTTTACCATATACCAGTTGTTTTGATATCGGGTTGCTATGACCACATATTTTAAATCTCGTTCCTCAGAAACCTTATGCAATGCTACCTTCAAAACTCCTCCTAAAGTAAAACCATACCTTTAAAATATTGATAGGCTTCTTTAGTTCTATCCAATAAAAGACCTTGTCTTTTTTCCACATGATTAATAATCCATTCCAAACTGTTATAACAAGCAACATTTAGATTTTGCAAGACTGTCTCTTCAATGGCAAAAACCAAATCATCATAAGTCCAAGTCATTTTATCTGCCAAAAACATGATTTTTTCAAAATCCGTTGCTGATTTTCTAAGGGTTGTATGGTATAAAATTGCATTGTGAATATGCTCTGATGAAATATTAAAGATTTCCTTTGCCACAAGATAGGACACTTTTCCATGCAAAACATCTATGACCTTTTCTTCATTCTCATCAAAAGGCATATTGAACCGTTCCATTAATTCCAAGTATTCCTCTTGATCAATCAGTCTGCCTACATCATGGAGAAAACCTGTTAAAAATGCTTCTTCTACGTTTAGTCTATAATGTTGCGCCAATTCGCCTGCCAAGTTTGCCACATGCTCCATATGATCGTATAAATCATCTGCATCCAACTCATTACAGAGCATTTCTATGATTTCTACAGTAGCTGCATCTTGAAAAGACGCTACTCTTTCTTTTAAACTATCAAATTTCATTTTTTCCCTTCACTTTCTTGAAGATAATAACAATGATTTCATCTATTGTTTACCCGATTTCAAGTACCACAATCCTTTTTCTTTAGATTTGCTATGAATATTAACCAAAAAATTATCTTATATGAAATCACCGATATTATCATAACATAAAAATATACTAAAATAATAAAAATTGTTTTACATTTGGTAATAAAAGGTATAAATAAAAAAATACAAGGAGGAGAACATGAAAAAAATAGTTATGATCATTACCTTACTCGCATTAATTTTAGTGAGTTGTGGTAATAACCAAGAAAATAGCAATAGTAATGCTACAGATAATACCAATACATCACTGCCTGTATTAAAGGTTGGCATGGAATTAAAATATCCACCTTTTGAAACCATTGATAATATAGGAAATCCTGATGGGGTCTCTGTTATGATGGCAAAGAAACTCGGTGAGTATCTTGGAAGAGAAGTTGAAATCATCGATACCGCTTACAGTTCGCTTATTCCAGCACTTGAGAGTGGTAAAATTGATATCATCATCTCTTCAATGACCATCAATGAAGAGCGTTTAAAAGTTGTAGATTTTTCAGATCCTTACACGACCAGTCAGTTGATGATGTTGGTCTATAAGGATTCTAAGGTACAGTCCCCTGCGGATTTGAATGATCCCGATGTCATCATCGCTTCAAAAACTGGAACTATAGGTGCTCTTTGGGCTGCTGCCAATGCACCAAATGCACAAATAAAAAACATTGATGAAGAAATCAGTGCTGTACTTGAAGTTGCTCAAGGAAAAGCAGATGTCTTTATATATGATCCCTTATCAATCATCAAGCACCATGAAAATTATCCAGAAACAACACGTGCTGTTTTAGAACCTCTTCCTAATACACAAGGTTGGGGCATTGCCATGAGAAAAGGGGAAGATGCATTAAAAGCAGATATCAATGCCTTTTTAAAACAAGCGAAATCCGATGGTACTTTCGATGAAATAAGAGAAAAATATTTAAAAGAGAAAATGAAAGAATTTGAAGATGTTGGTATAGATTTCTTCTTCTAGAAAGGATTTACATGAAAAAGACTTTAAGTTTTATTGTTGCACTTATCATCTATGTGGTCTTTTTTGGATATGTTATTTATAAGTTCAATGCTAGACCTCTAGCATTTGATGACTTTTTTTACTACAAAACCGTGATCTTAAAAGGCTGGTTGAACACCATTCTCATCAGCCTTCTTTCCATTTTTCTTTCTTTATTTATAGGTTTGATTCTATATTTAATGGAAGAATCTCGGTTCAAAGTCTTATTTTACATGTCCGAAATCCATAAGACCATTATTTTCGGCACACCACTTTTGGTCATAGCCATTATAGCTTATTATTATATTGGCAACGCCTTCAACGTGGACTCTAAATTTTTTGTTGGTGTTATTACTCTAGGATTTTATATCGCTGCCTATGTTTCAGATATATACAAAGGGGCCATCGAATCCATACATCAGAATCAGTGGCAGGCTGCAAAAATGTTTGGTTTTACAAAATACCAAACCTATCGGTATATTATTTTCCCACAAGTTTTTAAAAGTATCTTACCACCTCTTGCAGGTCAATTTGCTTTGACCATAAAAGGAAGTGCATTATTATCCTACATGTCTACAAGTGAATACTTGCACTCCATTAACAAAATTATGACAATCAACTTCAGATATACAGAAGGTTTCATTGTGATAATCTTCGGTTATTGGATTATTACTGTACCATTGATACTTTTGGTACGAAAATTAGAAAAAGCAGTAAACTATAAGGTGTGAAATGAAATTAAAACTTACAACATTAGAAAAAGTATATCAGGATAAAACTGTATTAAAAAAGCTTAATCTTTTTATCGAGAACCAGCAGATCATCGCCTTTATTGGTGCGTCTGGTAGTGGAAAATCCACTCTTTTGCGCTTAATAGCAGGCCTTGAATCCTTTGAATCTGGTGAACTCATGGTCAATGAGCATCTGATGGACCACAATAAAAAGCGTATGGATCAGCATCGCAAGTCTATTGGTTTTGTGTTTCAAGATCATAATCTTTTTAATCATTTGACGGTTCTTGAGAACCTTTATCTCGTTCTAGAAAAAGTCCATCATAAGAAAAAAGAAGATAATGAGAAAAGCATTACTCAACTCCTTAAGGATTTTGATTTATATGAGCATAAAGACAAATATCCTCATCAGCTCAGTGGTGGACAATCCCAAAGAGTTTCCATCGTTAGAGCTTTATCCATTGAGCCTGATCTTATTTTACTGGATGAACCGACATCCTCTTTGGATCCAATCTTAACTTACGAAGTTTTAAGCAGCATCAAGAAGCTGGCAGAAGAGAAAAAGGATTTTGTCATTGTAACCCATGAAATAGGATTTGCAAAAAACATTGCGGATTATATTGTTTTTATGGAAGATGGCCACATTATCGAACATGGTCCAACACATATCCTTGATGCGCCTCAAACAGATACTCTAAGAAAATTTTTGTCAAAGGTTTTACCTTTTCAGTAAAAAATAAATGGCGGTTTAAACCGCCATTCAGACTGTAGACAAAGAACAGAAAATTTCTGTTCTTTTTTTTTAACACAAAAAGGATTTTCCCAACTAATGTCGAATTATATAGT